>NZ_JBMDXT010000471.1:0-2986 GCF_048594475.1 Nakamurella sp.
CGAGCCGGCAGCCGCTCCGCCCGCGGCCCGGGCTCCGCCCAGCGCCGCGGCCGCGGCCCGGGCCGCGGCCGGCAGGGCGGCGGCGATGGTCTCGACCGCCTGATCGTCGTGCGCGGCGGAGACGAACCAGGCCTCGAACGCCGACGGCGGCAGGTAGACCCCGGCGTCGAGCATCGCGTGGAAGAACGCCGCGAACGCGGCCGTCGATTGGCCCCGGGCCTGGTCGTAGTTGGTCACCTCGTGCTCGGCGAAGAAGACCGAGAACAGGGTGCCGGCTCGCTGCAACCGGTGCGGCACGCCGGCCGCGGCCAGCTCGGCCGCCACGAGATCGCCGACGGTGCCGGCGGTCCGGTCCAGATGGGCGTACACCGTCGGGGTGCAGTTGCGCAGGGTGGCCAGCCCGGCGGCCGTGGCGATCGGGTTCCCGGACAGCGTGCCGGCCTGGTAGACCGGCCCGTTCGGGGCGAGCATGGCCATCACGTCGGCCCGGCCGCCGAACGCACCGACCGGCAGGCCGCCGCCGATCACCTTGCCGAACGTCATCAGGTCCGGCTGCCAGCCCTCGAGCGCGCCGTCCAGCCCGTACATCCCGGACGGGCCGACCCGGAACCCGGTCATCACCTCGTCGGTGATGAGCAGCGCGCCGTCGCCATGCGCGATCTGCGCCAGCCCGGCCGTGTAGCCCGGCCGCGGCGGCACCACGCCCATGTTCGCGGCCGCGGCTTCCACGATGATCGCGGCGATCTCGCCGGGGTGGGCGGCGAACGCGGCGCGCACCGCGTCGAGATCGTTGTACGGCAGCACGATCACCTCGGCGGTGGTCGCCGCGGTGACGCCGGGGGAGTCGGGCAGCGCGAACGTCGCCACCCCCGACCCGGCCGCGGCCAGCAGGGCGTCGACGTGACCGTGGTAGCAGCCGGCGAACTTGACGATCTTGGGCCGGCCGGTGAATCCGCGGGCCAGCCGCACCGCCGACATCGTCGCCTCGGTGCCCGAGGAGACCAGCCGCACCTGCTCGACCGGGCCGACCCGGGCCACGATCTCCTCGGCCAGCAGCACCTCGCCGGGCCCGGGTGTGCCGAACGAGAGTCCCCGCACCGCAGCCTCGGTGACCGCCTCCAGCACCGCGGGGTGGGCGTGGCCCAGGATCATTGGCCCCCACGACCCGACCAGGTCGACGTAGCTGTTCCCGTCGGCGTCGGTGATCCGCGGGCCCTGGCCGGACACCATGAACCGCGGGGTGCCGCCGACCGACCGGAATGCCCGCACCGGCGAGTTCACCCCGCCGGGGGTGACCGCCTGGGCCCGCTCGAACAGGGCCTGGCTCTGCAGGTCCGAGCTCATGAAAAGTCCCTTCCGGCGGACAGTTCCGCCGCCACTTCGGCCGCCCAGTAGGTCAGCACGATCTGCGCCCCGGCCCGCCGGATGCCGGTCAGCGTCTCCGCGATCGTCCGGTTCCGGTCGATCCAGCCGTTCGCCGCGGCCGCCTCGATCATCGCGTACTCGCCCGAGACCTGATAGGCAGCAACCGGTACCGTGGTTGACGCGGCGACGTCGGCGACCACGTCCAGGTAGGCCATGGCCGGCTTCACCATGATCAGGTCCGCCCCCTCGGCGACGTCCAGGGCGACCTCGCGGGCCGCCTCGCGGCGATTGGCCGGGTCCTGCTGGTAGGTCCGCCGGTCGCCCTGCAACGCCGAGTCGACCGCCTCCCGGAACGGCCCGTAGAACGCCGATGCGTACTTGGCGCCGTAGGCGAAGACCGCGGTGTCGGGCAGCCCGGCCCCGTCCAGGGCGTCCCGCACCGCACCGACCTGGCCGTCCATCATCCCGGAGGTGCCGACCATGTCGCTGCCCGCCCGGGCCAGCGCGACGGCCATGTCCCGGTACCGCTCCAGCGTCGCGTCGTTGTCGACCGCCCCGGACGGCGTCAGCACGCCGCAGTGACCGTGGTCGGTGAACTCGTCCAGGCACAGGTCGGCCATCAGCACGGTGGCGTCACCCACCTCGGACCTCAGGTCGGCCAGCGCGACGTTGAGGATGCCGGCCGGATCGGTGGCCTGGGAGCCGTCGGCGTCGCGCACCGCGGGCACGCCGAACACCATCAACCCGCCGACGCCGGCCGCCACCGCGTCCGCCGCGGCCCGGCGCAGCGAATCCCGGGTGTGCTGCAGCACCCCGGGCATGGAGGTCAGCGGCACCGGCTCGGTCAGCGTCTCCTTGACGAACAACGGCAGCACGAGATCGGCCGGGTGCAGCCGGGTCTGTGCGACGAGCCGGCGGATCGGCCGGGTGCGCCGCAGCCGTCGCGGACGGTCGGTGGGGAACATCAGGACTCCCGGTTCGGGTCGTCGTGCCCGCGGCAACGGGCACGGGTGGCGTGGTCGATCAGCGCGGCGACGAGCCCCGCGCCGGTGGGTTCGGTGGCCACGAAGGCGATGTCGCGGCCGGCGGCGGCCGCCGCGGAGCGGGTGGGCCGCCCGATGGCGCCGAGCGCGGTGCGGCCCGCGACCGGCAGGCCGGCCAGCGCCTGCACGGTGCTGGGTGAGGTCAGCAGCACCGCGTCGAAGTCGCCGGCCGCCAGCCGGCGGGCGATGACCGGGGCGGGCGGCCGGACCACGGTCCGGTAGGCGACGACGTCGTCCACCCGGTAGCCCTTGCCGGCCAGCGCGTCCGGCAGCAGGTCGGGGGCCCGGACCGACCGGGGGAGCAGGGCCGCGGCCGGTCCGCCGGCCTCGGGGCCCGCGTCCGCGGCGCGCGGGAAGACCTCGGCCAGCTCGGCCGCCGACCCCCCGGTCGCCGGGATCAGGTCGACCGGCAGCCCGGCGGCCCGCGCCGCGCGGGCCGTGCCCGGCCCGACGACGGCGACCCGGGGGTCCGCCGGCACCGGACCCACGCCCAGTGCGGCGGCCCGGGTCACGACGGCGTCGACGGCGTTGACTGAGGTGAAGACCACCCAGGCGTACTCGCCGCGGGCCAGCGCGAC
>NZ_JBMDXT010000472.1:0-5333 GCF_048594475.1 Nakamurella sp.
ACCCTGGTGGCCGCGATCGGCCTGCTGGCCGGCTGCGCCCAGTCGACCGATCGCCGGCTCGAGCAGGGGGTGGTTGAGGAGATCGCCGAGCAGCCGTTCTACGCCCGGCCCGACCCGATACCGGCCGGCGACCCGGGCGAGGTGGTCCGCACGCAGGACCTGGAGTCGGCGCCGGCCGGCACGGTCGCCCAGCGCGTGATGTACCACTCGACCGATGTCCACGGGTCGCCCCTGCTCACCTCCGCCGTCGTGATCGCGCCGACCGCGCCGTGGACCGGCGGCGGCCCGCGGCCGGTGGTGGCCTGGGGTCACCCGACGACCGGGATGGCGCCCCGGTGCGCCCCGTCGACCGGGGTCGACCCGTTCGACCTCATCGAGGGCATGACCGATCTGCTCAACGCCGGATACGCGGTCGCCGCCGCCGACTACCCGGGCATGGGGGTCGCCGGGCCGGATTCATACCTGGTCGGCGTCACCGAGGGCAATGCGGTGCTGGACGCCGTGCGCGCGGCCGGCCACCTCGACGGGTCCGGCGTCACCGCGGCCAGCGACGTGCTGCTGTGGGGCCACTCCCAGGGCGGCCATGCGGTGCTCTTCGCCGCCCAGCAGGCCGCCGGCTACGCCCCGGAGCTGCGGCTGGTCGCCGCCGCCGCGGCCGCGCCGGCGACCGAGCTCGGCACCCTGCTCGACGACGACATCGGCGACGTCTCCGGGGTCTCGCTGGGGTCCTACGCCTTCCAGACCTACCAGAGCGTCTACGGTGCGACGACGCCCGGACTGGCGCTGACCCAGGTGCTCACCGACGACGGCGCCGCGGCCACCGCGCAGATGGCGCAGCTGTGCCTGATCGGGCAGAACGAGCAGTTGCACGCGCTGGCCGGGCCGCTGGTCGGCCGGTACCTGCGGGCCGACCCGGCGACGACCCAGCCGTGGGCGGACATCCTGCGGGAGAACACCCCGGGCGGCGTGCCGATCACCGTCCCGTTGTTCGTGGCCCAGGGGCTGGCCGACGTGCTGGTCCACCCGGCGGCGACCACGCAGTTCGTGCAGCAGCAGTGCGGCCGGGGCACCCGGGTGGTCTTCAAGCAGGTGCCGGGGATCGGGCACGCCGAGATCGCCATGGACGTGGTGCCGGACGTGCTCGCGTTCTTCGCCGCGGCCCGGGCCGGTACCCCGCCGCCCAGCACCTGCTGAGCCGGTTCAGCCGGCCCGCAGCCAGCGTTCGAACGCCGGGTTGCACAGGCAGGCGGGCGAACGCTTCCGGCGGATCAGGTCGATCGCCGCGTCCGCGCTCATCCCGCCCAGCACCAGGGCGCGCGCCGCGACCAGGCTGGAGCGGTTCAGGCCGGCCTGGCAGTGCACCAGGGTCGGCGCGGTCTGCCGGCAGGTGTTGACCCACCCGGCGATGGCGTCCACCTGATCCATCGCCTGCGTCGTCTGGTCGTACATCCGCACCTCGAGGCGCGAGTCCAACTCGTGCCGGACGGTGTACTTCTCCCACGGGTACAGCGAGATGAGGTGCCCGACGAACTCCGGCAGCACCAAGCCGTCCTCGCACCCGCCCAGCCACAGGTTGTCGCCGATCTCGCTGATGAACGGGACGTCGAACTCCATCAGCCCGTGCGCGGACACCCCGACCATCCGCTGCCGCCGGGGGTCGAACTCGATGTCGATACGGGACGGGTCGACGCTCATGACAGGAACTCCCCCAACCCGGCCAGCAGACGGTCAACGTCCTCGTCGTCGTTGTACGGGGCGAGGCCGACCCGCAGCCCCCCGCCGTCGCCGAGCCCGAGGAACCGGGCGGCCTCGATCGCGTAGAACGACCCGGCCGGGGCGTTCACGCCACGCTCGGCCAGGAAGCGGTAGGCGGCGTCCGGGGTGGCCCGCGCGAAGGTGATCAGCAGGGTGGGCGTGCGCCGGGCGGCCCGCGAGTGCACGGTGACGCCCGGCAACCCGGCCAACCCGTCCTCGATCCGCCGGCGCAGCCGTTCCTCGTGCTCGTCCACCCCCGCCATCGCGGCCAGCAACTGCTGGCGGCGGTCACCGGCCACCCGGTGCGCCTGGCCGGCCAGCCCGGCCAGGAAGTCCACCGCCGCGGTGGTGCCGGCCAGGAGCTCGTAGGGCAGGGTGCCCAGCTCGAACCGCTCGGGCACGGCATCGGTCGAGGGCAGCAGCTTGTCCGGGTGCAGGCTCTCCAGCAGGTCGACCCGGCCGGACAGCACCCCGCAGTGCGGGCCCAGGAACTTGTAGGGCGAGCAGACCAGCAGGTCCGCGCCCAGCTGCGCCTGGTCCAACGGCGCGTGGGCGGCGGCGTGCACCGCATCGACGTAGGTCACCGCCCCGGCCCCGTGGGCGGCGGCGCAGATCGCCGCCACGTCCGGCCGGGTGCCCAGCAGGTTGGATGCGGCGGTGACGGCGACCAGCCGGGTCCGCTCGGAGAGCACCGCGGCCACGTTCGCCACCGGCAGTTCGGCGGACTCGGCGTCGAACTCGGCCCACCGGACCGTCACCCCGGCCCGCCGCGCCGCGAGCACCCAGGGCCGGATGTTGGCGTCGTGGTCGAGCCGGGTCACCACGATCTCGTCGCCGGGCGACCAGCCCGCGGCCAGGGTGCGGGCCAGGTCGAAGGTCAGCGCCGTCATGCTCCGTCCGAAGACGATGCCGCCGGCCTCGCCGCCGAGCAGGTCGGCCATGGCGGCCCGCGCGGCCAGCACGGTGTCGTCGGCGACCCGCTCGGCCGCCGTCACCCGGCCGCGATTGGCGATGCCGGCGGTCAGCGTCCCGCTCACCGCGGCGGCGACCACGTCGGGCACCTGGGAGCCGCCGGGCCCATCGAAGTGCGCGGTCGGTGTGCCCGACCCGGGCCGCAGGGCCGGGAAGTGCGCGCGCAGCGCCGGGACGTCGATCACGACGGGCTCACGTCAGAACTGGTCGTCGCCGGGCAGCCGGAGATCCGGTTTGTCCAGCTCCTCGACATTGACGTCCTTGAACGTGACCACCCGGACGTTCTTGACGAACCGGGCCGGCCGGTACATGTCCCAGACCCAGGCGTCGGACATCCGCAGCTCGAAGTACATGTCCCCGTCGGGGTTGCGGACCTGCAGGTCGACCGCGTTGCACAGGTAGAACCGGCGCTCGGTCTCGACCACGTAGGAGAACTGCCCGACGATGTCGCGGTACTCCCGGTAGAGCTGCAGCTCCATCTCGGTCTCGTACTGCTCGAGATCCTCGGCGCTCACGCCGCTCCCTCCCGGTGCACCCTCGCACGCTCGGGCGCCCCGCCGCGGGCGCGGCGCCTGCCCTGATGGTTCGCTCGGCAAGCCTCGCTCACGCCGCTCCCTCCCGGTGCACCCTCGCCCGCTCGGGCGCCCGGCACGCCCCGCTCACGACGTCATCACCAGCACATCATCTCCCCCGGCGAGTTCCTGCCCGCACGGTAGTCGCCAACTGCGCCGGTGCACCGCCGACGGGCCGTGCTCGCGCAGCGCGGCGACGTGCTCGGGCGTCCCGTACCCCTTGTTCACGGCGAAGCCGTACGCCGGGTAGCTCGGGGCCAGGCCGGTCAGGATGGCGTCGCGTTCGGTCTTGGCCAGAACGCTGGCGCCGGCCACCGCGGCGCAGGTCATGTCCGCCTTGATCCGCACGTGCACCGCGAGTTCGGGGGCCGACCCGGGCGCTGCCTCGGGCCCGGACCCATCCGGCATCCCGGACCCGATCGGGAAGAGCGGGTGGGACTCCACGACGGGGGCCGCGGCCACCGCGGCGGCCGGCTCGCGCAGGTAGTTGTGGTTGCCGTCGAGCAGCACGGCGTCGACCGGGCCGGACAGCGCGGCCAGCGCCCGGCGACCGGCCAGCCGCAGCGCGGCGATGATGCCGATCGCGTCGATCTCGTCGGGCCCGGCGTGCCCGACGGCGTACTCGGTGACCCATCGGCGCACCGGCGCGACCAGCCGCTGCCGTTCCTGCGGCGTGAGCAGCTTGGAATCGGCCAGCCCGGCCGGCACCCGCCGCACGTCCGGGGTGACGACCACGACCCCGACCGTGACCGGACCGGCCAGCGCGCCCCGGCCCACCTCGTCCATGGCCGCGAGCCGGGTGACCCCGTCCCGCATGAGCTGCTTCTCGACCCGCAGGTGCGGCCGGCGCACGGCGGCGGCCATCAATTGCCCCAGCCGGCGTCGAGGTCGGGCGAGGAGATGGTCCCCCACCGGGACGGGGGCATGACGATGAACACCGCCTTGCCGATGACGTTGTCGACCGGGATCG
Source organism: Nakamurella sp. (assembly GCF_048594475.1). Classification (NCBI taxonomy): domain Bacteria; kingdom Bacillati; phylum Actinomycetota; class Actinomycetes; order Nakamurellales; family Nakamurellaceae; genus Nakamurella; species Nakamurella sp. Next base: position 4,270 of record NZ_JBMDXT010000472.1, read on the forward strand.
GCCCCTGGCACTGGTCGCCGCTGCCGGCCGGCAGGCCCTGGCACCGGTACGAGGAGTCGGCCGAGTCGGACCGGTGGTCACCCATCACCCAGAGCTGGCCGTCGGGAACCGTGACCGGCCCGAAGCAGCGCCGCGACATCTGGGTGGTGGTGCAGTCGAGCTGGCCGGGGACGAACTCGATCGGCTCGTAGATGTACGGCTCGTTCAGCGAGTGCCCGTCGACCGTCACGTTGCCCTGCGCGTCGCAGCACTGCACGGTCTGCCCGCCGGTCGCGATCACCCGCTTGACGAAGTCCTTCTCGTTCGGCGGAGCGATGCCGACCACCGAGCCGAGCGACTGCACGACCTGACCGAACCAGTTCGACGGGCCGGGGATCCGGGCCTCCGGGGTCCACGAGGGCGGGCCGGAGAACACCACGACGTCACCCGGCTCCGGCTGGCCGAAGTCGTAGACGACCTTGTTGGCCAGGATGCGGTCGCCGCCCGAGCTGACCCCGTGCAGGGTCTGCTCCATCGAGCCGGACGGGACGTAGTAGACCTTCGCGACGAACGTCTGGATGAGGAACGTCAGCCCGAACGCGATGACGATCAGGATCGGCAGTTCCACCCAGAACGGCCGCTTCTTGCGCGTCCGGGGGTGCTGCTCCGGCTCCTCGTCGGAGGAACCGGCCGAAGAAGGAGCGGAGTCACCCGCACCGGATGACTCCGCCGAGTCCGTCATCGGAACCGATCAGTGGCCGACGCGCTTTTCCTTGATCTTGGCGGCCTTGCCGCGCAGGTCGCGCAGGTAGTAGAGCTTGGCCCGCCGGACGTCGCCGCGGGTGACCAGCTCGATCTTGTCCAGGTTCGGGGAGTGCACCGGGAAGGTGCGCTCGACGCCGACGCCGAAGCTGACCTTGCGGACGGTGAAGGTCTCCCGGACCCCGCCGCCCTGGCGGCGGATCACGTGGCCGGCGAAGACCTGGATCCGGGACCGGTTGCCCTCGATGACCTTGACGTGCACCTTGACCGTGTCGCCGGGCCGGAAGTCCGGGATGTCGGACCGCAGGGAGGCGGCGTCCAGT
>NZ_JBMDXT010000473.1:0-13307 GCF_048594475.1 Nakamurella sp.
CACCGTGAACACCCAGGGCGCGCAGAAGTTCGACCCGACCCTGCAGACCCCGATCCTGGATTCGGTCGTGGCCAGCAAGCCCGACGCCATCCTGATCGCGCCGACCGACGTCACCGCCATGCAGAAGCCGCTGGAGAACGCCGCGGCGGCCGGCATCAAGGTCGTGCTGGTCGACACCACCACCGAGGACCCGTCGTTCGCGGTCTCCCAGGTCTCCTCGGACAACGAGGGCGGTGGCGCCGCGGCGTTCAAGGCCATCAAGGACAAGAACCCGAACGGTGGCAAGGTCCTGGTCATCTCCACCGATCCGGGCATCTCCACCGTCGACGCCCGGGTGAAGGGCTTCGAGACCGCGGTCGGCCAGGACTCGAACTTCCAGTACCTGGGTGTCCAGTACTCGCACAACGACCCGGCGACCGCCGCCCAGCTGGTGACCGCCGCCCTGCAGAAGGACCCCGACATCGTCGGCATCTTCGCCACCAACATCTTCTCCGCCGAGGGCTCGTCCACCGGTGTGAAGCAGGCCGGCAAGAGTGACCAGATGACCATCGTCGGCTTCGACGCCGGCCCGAACCAGGTCAAGGCGCTCAAGGACGGCACCGTGCAGGCCCTGGTCGCGCAGCAGCCGGCCACCATCGGCACCGACGGTCTGGACCAGGCCATCGCCTCGCTCGACGGCGGCACCGTGACCCCGAAGATCCAGACCGGGTTCACCATCATCACGCCGGAGAACGTCGACTCCTCGGACGCGGTCTACAAGTCCTCCTGCTGATCGACCGGAGGCCGGGCCCCGTGCCCGGCCTCCGCGACAGGCCCCGGCAGCTCTCCGCTGCCGGGGCCTGTCGTCTGTTCCGGGCCTTGATGTGTTCCGGGGCCTTGGTCTGCTCCGGGGCCTTGGTCTGTTCCGGGGCCTTGATCTGCTCCGGGGCCTGGTCTGCGCCGGGGCGGCGGGCCGGCCCCGCGCGGTGGGCGGACGGGCGACCCCGGCGGGACGGGGCGGGCCCCTGACCCGCGGCGCATCGCCGGTGCCCCGGCAACTTCCGCCGACGCGAACGCCCCGGGTCGAATCGACCCGGGGCGTTCCCGATCGGGGCTCGGCGGCCGGTGCCGGCGGCCTGCGGGCCGGTCAATTGGCCGGCAGCAGGCGCAATCCCTCCCCCTGCCGGACCAGGATCAGCCGGTCGAGCCCGTCGACGAGCAGTTCGGCCCCGGCCAGCTCGGCGGCGGGCGAGGTGCCGAGCACGCCGACCACCCGGCAGCCGGCGGCCCGGGCGGAGGCGATCCCGGCCGGCGCGTCCTCGAAGACCAGGCAGCGGGCCGGGTCCAGGCCCAGGCGCCGGGCGGCCAGCAGGTACGGCTCGGGGTGCGGCTTCCCGTGCTCGACGTCGTCGAAGGTGACCATGGTGCGGGGCACCGGCAGGCCGACCGCGCCGAGCCGGGCGGTCGCCAGGTCCCGCACGCCCGACGTGACGATCGCCCGGCGCTGCTCCGGGACCGACGAGAAGAACTGGTGCGCACCGGGAATCGGATCGATCGACGGGGCGTCGGTGATCTCCAGTTCCCGGATGCGGGCCCGGCCGGCGGCCTGCCGGTCCGGGCCGACCAGCACGCCGACCAGCACGTCCGCCGGCTGACCGTGATTCTCCTGGACCAGCCCCGCGGGGGCGCCGAACTCACGGGCCAGCCGGTCCCAGCACCGGGTGACCGACGCGGTCGAATCAGCCAGGGTCCCGTCCAGGTCGAACAGCACGGCGTCGAAGTCGGGGGTCGCGGCGGGGTCGAACAGCGGCGCGTCGGCCGGCACCGGCAGCCGCTCCCCCGCGGCCCGGAGAACCCGGAAAAGTTGTTGCTCGGTGGTGAGTTCCGCGTCGACCGTGATGTGCGGGACGGCCGGCTGCGGTGGCGCGGCGGTGTCCGGCCGGTGCCGGTCCCGCTCGGCCTGCCGGTGGGCCCGGCGCCGGGCGAGCAGCTCGGCATCACCGTGGATCCAGACCACCACCGGGTCGGCCGGGCCGAGGGCGGCGCGGAGCCGGTCCCAGGCGGCGCCACCGGCCAGCTCGGCGGTGAACGGTGCGACCAGCACGGCCGCGCCCGCGGTCGCCGTCACCTCGGCGGCGACCGCCGTGAGCGCGGCATAGCGCGCGTCGCGGATCGCCGTGCCGTGGGCCGGGGCGAGCCAGTGCTCGCCGAGGACCGACGCCGGCAGGCCGTCGAGCAGCGGGTTGGTCAACGTGTCCAGATCCAGCAGGGGAAGGCCCCGACGGACCGCCAAAGCCGTTGCCAGCGTGCTTTTCCCACTTCCGGCCGGGCCGGCGACAAGAATACAGCGGGCCGGTGGGGGTTGACATTCGGTGCTCACCCCCTCAGGATAGACCCATCACGACACGCGTGTCATGCATCTCGACGACATCGGTGTCATCCCCTTGGACGAGAGGCCTGCCCGTGTCGACGAGCACCCCCCTGGTCGCCGGCATGGACCTGGGCAGCACCGGTCTGAAGCTGCTGGTCCGCGACGCCGACGGCACCGAGCTCGTCGTCGAACAGGTCCCCACGCCGTGGCGGTCCGGCGCCGACGGCACCGCCGACATGCCGGCCGACCGGCTGCTGGCCGCGGTGCAGGAGCTGCTCGTCGCGGCCGCCACCCGGCTCGCCGCCGTGACCGCCGAGCCGGTCGCCGCGATCGCCATCTCGGGCATGGGCGAGAGCGGGATGCTCGTGGACGCCCGTGATCGGGCCGTCGGACCGGCGTTCGCGTGGTTCGATCCGCGGGGGGCCGCGCAGGTCGCCGCCTTCCCCCGCATCGTGCGGGAGGAGTTCGCCGGCCGGACGGGACTGCCGCTGGGCAGCCAGGTCTCGGCGGCCAAGCTGGCTCTGCTGCGGGACGAGGGGCTGGATCTGCGCGGCCTGCGCTGGCTCAACCTGCCGGAGTTCGTCGCGATGTCCCTGGGCGGCCGGGCGGCGGCCGAGTACTCGTTGACCTCCCGGACCGGGCTGCTGGACCAGGATTCCGGTACCGCCTGGGACGAGATGCTGGCCCACCTCGGCGTCACCGACAGCCTGCTCCCGCCGCTGGTGACGGCCGGCACCGACCTGGGCCGGACCGGGGCGTGGCTGCCCGGGCCGTTCGCCGGCGCCGCGATCACCGTGGCCGGCCATGACCATCTGGTCGCCGCCGAGGCGACCGGGCCGATTCCGCTGGGGCACTACCACGTCTCGATGGGCACCGCCGAGGTGCTGCTGCGGGTCGTCGACGCGCCCCTGGGCTTCGAGGCGCGGACCCGGCTCGCCGGCCGGCTGATCAACGAGGTCCGGCACATCGTGCCCGGCCGCAACGTGCTGGTGGCCGGGGTGAAGACCGGGCTGGTGCTGCGCCGGGCCCTGCAGCTGTGCGGCATCCGCGACCGCGCCGGGCGGGACCGGCTGGACGCGCAGGTCATGGCCCTGCCCTACGCCGGCGCGCTGCCGGCGGGCGGGATCGCGGTCAGCGGCGCCCGCAACGACGACGGGGTGCTGCGGGTGACCGTGCAGACCGACGACGTCAGCCCGGCCGAACTGTTCGGGGCGGTGCTGCGGCACAGCAACGACGAGATCGCCCGCCTGATCGAGGCGATCGACGCGGAACTGCCCCCGGCCGGTTCCGCGCTGCTGACCGGCGGCTGGGTCGACATGGCCGCCGTGCAGCGGGCCCGGGCGCAGGTGCTGCCCCGGCCCGCCGTGTCCACCCGGACGCAGGAGACCGCCTTCGGGGCCGCGCGGATCGCGGCCGCGCTGCTCGACCCAACCGCACAGCACCCCGCACCGCAGCACGCCACCCCGACCGATCGGCCGGAGCGGGCGCCGGTCGGCTGACCCCGGTCAGCCCGACCCGGTCGCCGCGCCGGCCTCCCCCACACCCGCCCCATCACCTCACCGGAGGAACCCATGAATTCCCTGACCACCCTGGAACGCCGCGGCATGAGCGCGATCTCGACGCCCGGCGGGCACATGCTGATCGTCGCCGCCGATCAGCGCAACGGCATGAAGGCGGCCATGACCGACGCGCCGGGCGGCGCCACGGGCATCAGCACGGCCGAGCTGGCCCACGCCAAGGCCGATCTGGTCCAGTACCTGGCCAACAACGCGCCGGCGATCCTGCTCGACCCGGAGGTGGCGCTGCCGGCGATCGTCGACGAGGGCGTGCTGGGCCGCAACACCGCGCTCGTCGTCGGGATGGACGCGTCCGGGTTCGAGACCGTCGACGGACTGCGCTACACCCGGTACGTCGATGGGGTGACCCCGCGCCGGGTGCGCGAGCTGGGCGGGGACGTCGCGAAGATGCTGTTCTACACCCGGCCCGACCGGCAGGGTCCGGAGTCCGTCGTCGCCGACCAGATCCGCGAGCTGGTCAAGGCGTGCGCCGCCGAAGGGTTGCTGCTGATCGTCGAGCTGCTGACCTACCAGCTCGAGGACGAGTCCGACGAGGACTACAAGGCCGCGTTCGGCACCCTGGTCGCCGACGGGGCCAAGCTGGCCGTCGAGTGCGGCGCCAAGGTGCTCAAGTTGCAGTACCCGGGTTCGGCGCAGGCGTGCCAGGCGGTGACCGCGGCCGCCGCCGGTGTGCCGTGGGCCGTGCTGTCGGCCGGTGTCGACCACGAGACCTTCATCGAGCAGGTCGCCGTCGCGATGGCCAACGGGGCCAGCGGCGCGATGGCCGGGCGCTCGCTCTGGAAGGACAGCCTGTCGATCTCCACCGACACCCGGCAGGACTACCTGACCAACCGCGCCCTGCCGCGGCTGCGTGAGCTAAACGCCGTCATCGACGCCACCGGCTGAACCCGGCCCACGCCCCACGCCCCGCTGCCCGGCCCGGATCACCGGGTCGGGCAGTGGCGTCACCCCCGGACGGCGGGGCCCGCCTGGCAGGACTGCCGCTCGACCAGGTGCACCGGCACGACGGTGCGGCGCCGGTACCGGCGGTCGGGCGCGTCCAGCCGGTCGAAGATCCGCTCGGCGGCCAGCCGGCCGAGCCGGTACGGATCCTGGTCGATCACGGTGACCGACGGGCTGACGACGTCGGCCATCGGGAAGTCGCCGAATCCGACCAGCGCGAACTCGCGCGGCCGCAGCGCCGGGAGCAGATGCATGGTGCACCGGGCGTTCGACGAGAAGATCGCGGTGGGCGGGTCGGGCAGCCGGCGCAGCACCTCCAGCGCGTCCCGGGCGCCCGCCCGGTCGTCCACCCCCACCAGCACCAGGTCGGGGTCCTCGGGCAGTCCGGCCCGGGCCAGCGCGGCGCGGTAGCCGGCCAGCCGCCCGGCCGCGGTGCGCAGCAACGGACGCTCGCCGGCGAACGCGATCCGCCGGTGGCCGTGGGCGATCAGATGGGTGGTCGCGGTGTCCGCGCCGCCCTCGTCGTCCTCGGTGAACGAGTCCGCGGCCAGCCGGGCCGGTTGGCGGTCGACGAAGACGACCGGCAACCGCATGGCCCAGACCGACAGGTAGGACTGGTCGACGGTGATCGGCGCCAGCACCAGCCCGCTGAGCCCCCGCTTGAGCAGGCCCTCGACCATCGGCTGCTCCAGCTCGGCGTCCGACCCGAGACTGATCACCAGGGTGAACATCTCGCGTTCGAAGGCCAGCCGCTGGATGGACTGGGTGATCGCGGCGAAGAACGGGTCGACGATGTCGGGCACCGCGATCCCGATGACCGGGGCCCGCCCCGCCCGCAGGATCGACGGCAGCTCGTTGGGCACGTAGTTCAGCTCGCGCAGCGCCACCTGCACCCGCTCCCGGGTGTCCGGCAGGACATGCGGGTCGTCGTTGAACACCCGGGACACCGTCTTTACGCTGACCCCGGCGCGCGCGGCGACTTCCCGCATCGTGCTCATCGTTCGTCCCTCACCCGGCTCTTCGCCCACCGTCCGCCCGGCCGACCGGGCGGGCCCCCGGAGGGTACCCGGTAGGGCGGGCGGGGCCCCCCCGGCCGGGTGGCGCGCCGGCCCCGCCGGCCGGCACCCCCCACCCCCCCCCCCCGCCCCCCCCCCCCGCCCGGGCCGCCGGGGCGCGCCCCCGGAGGGTACCCGGTAGGCCGGCCGGTCACGCCGCGGACGATTGCCGCGACGCCCCGGCCGGCAGCCACCATCGACAGCCACCGCCGGCAACCACCGACGGCGGCGCCACCGGCACCGGACGGGGGCGCGGAGGCCGGCTCCCGGGAGCGCCCGAGGCGCCCCGGGAACCGTTCCGTCTCAGCTGCAGCCGCTGGTCGAGCCGCACCCCTCGCACAGGTAGCAGGCCCCCGATGGCCGCATCTTGGTGCCGCAGGTGAAGCAGAGCGGGGCGTCGGCGGACTTGCCGATGACCAGCTCCAGCAGCTCGGTCGACGACCCGGCCCCGCCGGCGTCCCGGCCCGCGGCCGAGGCCGGCGCCGGAGTGCCGCTCTCCACCGCCGGACGGATGACCGGGGAGGCATCCACGGTGGTCCGCAGGTTCTCCACCAGGCCCTCGTCGGCGGCGGAATCCGGTCCGGCCGCCGGCGAGACGTCCGCGGCACCGTAGCTCGTGGACACCTGCTCCCGGCGCTCCTCGGCGGAGAAGATGCCCAGCTCGGCCCGCGCGTCCAGCGGCAGGTAGTCCAGGGCGATCCGGCGGAACAGGTAGTCCATCACCGAGGTGGCGATCCGCACGTCCGGATCGTCGGTCATGCCGGCCGGCTCGAACCGCAGGTTGGTGAACTTGGCGACGTACGACTCCAGCGGGATGCCGTACTGCAGGCCCACCGACACCGCGATCGAGAAGGCGTCCATCACGCCGGCCAGGGTCGACCCCTGCTTGCCCAGCTTGATGAACACCTCACCGAGGCCGTCGTCCGGGTAGGAACCGGTGGTCAGGTACCCCTCGGCGCCACCGACGGTGAACGAGACCGTCTGCGACGGGCGCTTCTTCGGCAGGCGGCGACGCACCGGCCCGGTGACCACGGGCAGGACGGGCGCTGCCGGAGCGTCCGCCTTCGGCGCCTGATCCTCGGAGGACTTGTTCTTCTTGGCCGCCGACAGCGGCTGGCCGACCTTGCAGTTGTCCCGGTAGATGGCCAGCGCCTTGAGGCCCATCTTCCAGCCCTGCTGGTAGATCTCGGCGACGTCGGCGACGGTGGCGTGCTCGGGCATGTTGACGGTCTTGGAGATGGCACCGGAGATGAACGGCTGCACCGCGGCCATCCTCCGCACGTGACCCATCGGCGCGATGGACCGCTCGCCCATGGCGCAGTCGAACACGCTGTAGTGCTCCCGACGCAGACCGGGCGCGTCCACCACATGGCCGTGCTCGGCGATGTACTCGACGACGGCCTCGATCGACTCCTGCTGGTAGCCCAGCGCCTTCAACGCCCGCGGCACCGTCTGGTTGACGATCTGCATCGAGCCGCCACCGACCAGCTTCTTGAACTTGACCAGCGCGAGATCGGGCTCGATGCCGGTGGTGTCGCAGTCCATCATCAGACCGATGGTGCCGGTCGGGGCGAGCACGCTGGCCTGCGCGTTGCGGTAGCCGTTGCGTTCACCGGTGGCCACGGTGTCCTGCCAGACGGTGGTGGCCAGCTTCAGCGTCGCCGCGTCGTTGCGGCCGACCGAGCGGATGTAGTCGTTGGCCGCGGCGTGCTTGCGGATGACCCGCTTGTGCGCGTCGGAGTTGCGGGCGTACCCGTCGTACGGTCCGACGACGCCGGCCAGCTCGGCCGACCGGCGGTACGCGACACCGGTCATCAGCGAGGTGATGGCCGCGGCGAGCGAGCGCCCACCCTCGGAGTCGTAGGCGTGTCCGGTCGCCATCAGCAGCGCGCCGAGGTTCGCGTAGCCGATGCCCAGCTGCCGGAAGGCGCGGGTGGTCTCGGCGATCGGCTGGGTCGGGAAATCGGCGAAGCAGATGGAGATGTCCATCGCGGTGATGACGAATTCCACGGCCCGGGCGAAGGTCGGCGCGTCGAAGGTGCCGTCCTCGGACAGGAACTTCAGCAGGTTCAGCGACGCCAGGTTGCACGAGGAGTTGTCCAGGTGCATGTACTCGCTGCACGGGTTGGACGCGGTGATCCGGCCCGACTCGGGGCTGGTGTGCCTGTCGTTGATCGTGTCGTCGTACTGGATGCCGGGATCGGCGCATTCCCACGCAGCCTGCGTGATCTTGCCGAAGAGCTCGCGCGCGTCGATGGTCTCGATGACCTCGCCGGTCTGCCGGGCGCGCAGGCCGAAGGCGGCGCCCTCGTCGGTGGTGGCGTCGACGGCCCGCATGAACTCGTCCGAGACCCGGATGGAGTTGTTCGCGTTCTGGTACTGGACCGAGATGATGTCGTCGCCGCCCAGGTCCATGTCGAACCCGGCGTCGCGCAGGGCGCGGATCTTGTGCTCCTCGCGCGCCTTGGTCTCGACGAACTCGGCGACGTCGGGGTGGTCGACGTCCAGCACGACCATCTTCGCGGCCCGCCGGGTGGCCCCGCCGGACTTGATGGTGCCGGCCGAGGCGTCGGCGCCCCGCATGAAGGAGACCGGGCCGGAGGCGGTGCCACCGGAGGACAGCAACTCCTTGGACGAGCGGATGCGCGACAGGTTCAGCCCCGCGCCGGAGCCGCCCTTGAAGATCAGCCCCTCCTCCCGGTACCAGTTCAGGATCGAGTCCATCGTGTCGTCCACGGACAGGATGAAGCAGGCCGAGACCTGCTGCGGGGACTTGGTGCCCACGTTGAACCAGACCGGCGAGTTGAACGCGAACACCTGGTGCAGCAGCATCCAGGTCAGCTCGTGCTCGAAGATCACGGTGTCCTGCTCGGTGGCGAAGTAGCCGTGCTCGACGCCGGCGCGGGTGTAGGTGGACACCACGCGGTCGATGATCTGCCGCAGGCTCGCCTCGCGGGCCGGGGTGCCGACCGCGCCGCGGAAGTACTTGCTGGTGACGATGTTGGTGGCGTTGACCGACCAGAAGTCGGGGAACTCGACCCCGCGCTGCTCGAAGTTGACGGTGCCGTCCCGCCAGTTGGTCATCACGACGTCGCGACGCTCCCACGTCACCTCGTCGTACGGGTGCACGCCGGCCGTGGTGTACAGCCGCTGCAGGGTCAGGCCCTGGCCGGTCGATCCGGACGTCGCCGCCTTGGCCTTGCGGGCCTTGGCCGTTCCGTTGGCGCCGTTGGCCGATCCGGGGACCCCGATGGTCTCGGTCATGTGCTTCCTTCCCCTGAAGCAGAGTGTGGACAAGTTCGGGTGGCACCCGACCTGTCCGGTCGGGCACCTGGAGGTGGTGCGAGAGTCAGGTGCGGGCCAAGGGCGGCGATCGATCCGGTGATTCGGCCGGATCGGCGTCGCGCCGCATGCTGGCGATCTCGGCCGCGAAGTCGTCGGCCGAGGTGAAGGACCGGTAGACCGAGGCGAACCGCAGGTAGGCCACCTCGTCCAAGTCCCGCAGGGGACCCAGGATGGCCAACCCGACCTCCTGGCTCGGCACCTCCGCCTGTCCGGCTCCGCGCACCGTCTCCTCGACCTTCTGCGCCAGCTGGGCGATCGCGTCGGCGTCGACCGGCCGGCCCTGGCAGGCCCGGGTCACCCCGGCGATCACCTTGCTCCGACTGAACGGCTCGGTGACGCCGCTGCGCTTGACGACCGAGAGCAGGGCGCCCTCGAGGGTGCTGAACCGACGGTTGCACTGGGGGCAGGACCGGCGCCGGCGGATGGCCTGCCCGTCCTCGACCTCGCGCGAGTCGATGACCCGGGAGTCGGGGTGGCGACAGAACGGGCACCGCATCGCGATGACCTCCTGTTCTGTCCCCAATCGGGGGCCGGGGTGTGGATCGTCCGTGTGGACGACCGAGGTGGTGCCGCACTGCTGTGGATGACGATGTGCACACCCCGTGGGCAACCGGCCGGTCCTGTGGACAACTGCCTATCGGTGGTGGCACAACCTGTGGACTACTTACATCAGTGTAACTACCAGATGTAGGGGTAGACGCTAGATCCGCGCAGAGCGAAGCGCAAGCCGTCCCGGCGTGTCGACACGACCTCATCCGGCTGATCCCTGATCGGGGGACGCCGGGACCCGCAGGACCTCGCCGGCCCGCACCAGATCGCCGGTCACCTGGTTGAGCCGGCGGATCTCGTCGATGACGGCGCGCGGGTCGCGGTCGGGAGCGGCATCCGTGGCGATCGACCACAGGGTGTCGCCGGGCTTGACGGTGATGTCCGTCGACGCCTCCGGCCCGGCCATGAGGGCGCCCAGCAGCCGGATCGCGAGCAGCACCAGCGTCGCGCCGACCAGCACGGTCAGGGCCAGCCGCTCCCACCGCCCGATGCGGTAGCCCTCCCCGCCGGCCGGCGGGGCGAGCCGCCGGCCGGACGTGACGATCAGGCGTCCACGCCGGGCTTCGCCCACGATCCACCCGTCCGGCGCAGCCGGGCGGCCACGATCCGCAACCCCGGGCACCCCGGGCGCGACGGTGATCGACGACGACGTCGACGGTGCGCCGGGCGTCGGATCGCTCGCCGGCCCGCGACCCGGCCGCCGCCACGGACCCTGGCGCCCGCGGCGCAGGCGCCGGCGGCGGGCCAGCTCCAGATCCCGGGCGGCCCGCGCCTCGGCGGAGCGCCGGGGCCGGCGCGGGCGGACATGCCCGGACCCGTCCGCCGGCGACCCGGACCCGTCCGCCGGAGCGGCCCCCGGAACCCCCGCCCCGGGCGGAGCGTCCGGCCCCGGATCCGCTACTGAACCCGCTGCCGGATCCGCTACTGAACCCGCTGCTGAACCCGCTACCGGGGCCGGCACCGGGACCCCCGGCGCGCCCGGAGCCGGCACGTCGGCCAGCCACCCGGTCGGATCGACCCGGGGCAGGTGCCACGCGGCGTCGTCGAGCTCGATGAGCCGGGCCGTCTGCGTTCTCATGTCCCACCTGACCGATCCACCGGGTCCACCGACCCGATCCGTCTGGCGCCCGACCCCCTCCCGGCGGTCGAACGGACGTTCTATCGAACATCTGCTCGAGTTGTACACCGAGGGTCTGACAGTGGGAAGATCTGCCGGCGTGTCGATCGAACTGGTGTTTGAATCGTGACGTCGGAATGCCTAGGCTGGGGCGCGAACGGATGACCGGCGCAGCTCAGGAGGGTGCAACAGCATGACCGACGATTCGACCGTGAACCCGCCCGATTCCCCGGACGAAGCGACGGGTGAGGCAGGCGAGTCCGGCGACAACGTCGTGGACTTCCCCGATGCGCCGGCCAAGCCGGGGCGGGTCCTGACCATGCGGCAGCACAAGATCCTGCAGGTGATCCGCGATTCGGTGGAGCGGCGCGGGTATCCGCCCAGCGTGCGCGAGATCGGGGACGCGGCCGGGCTCAAGTCGCCGTCCTCGGTGGCCCATCAGCTCAAGGTGCTGGAGAAGCGGGGCCTGCTGCGGCGGGACCCGAACCGGCCGCGGGCGGTCGACATCCGCCCGCTGGAAGAGGCGGTGCCCGACTCGGAGGCGACGAACCCGCTGCCCAGCCCGAGCTATGTCCCGGTCGTTGGCCGGATCGCCGCCGGCGGCCCGATCCTGGCCGAGCAGGCCATCGAGGACGTGTTCCCGCTGCCCAAGGACCTCGTCGGCGAGGGGACGTTGTTCCTGCTCAAGGTGGTCGGCGACTCGATGATCGACGCGGCGATCACCGATGGCGACTGGGTGGTCGTCCGTCAGCAGCCGGTGGCGGAGAACGGCGACATCGTCGCCGCGATGATCGACGGCGAGGCCACCGTCAAGACGTTCAAGCGCAAGGACGGGCACGTGTGGCTCATGCCGCACAATCCCGCCTACGAACCCATCCCCGGTGACGACGCGGTGGTGCTGGGTCGCGTCGTCACCCTGCTGCGCAAGGTCTGACCGAATCCGGTCAGGGACGCCGCTCCTCCGGCACGCCGTTGATCACCGGCGGCGGCGGAGGAGTGGTGGCCAGCGGCACCTGGCCGGTGATCTGCGCCGTCGGCGTGGCCTGGGCGGCGCTCACGTCGGTCTCGACGCTCGCCTTCTTGGCCTGCTCGTCATCGTGCATGGCGCCGACCTCGGACTTGAGGATGCGCAGCGAGCGGCCGACGCTGCGGGCCGCGTCCGGCAGCCGCTTGGCGCCGAACAGCAGGATGAATGCCGCGATGATGATCAACCAGTGCCACCAGGACAGGCCGCCCATGGATGTGCCTCCTCTGACGTGCGACGGTGCATCCGCGCAGATGTCGCCTGACGTTGTCGTCGGTGCCGCCGGCGGTGTCGATCGGCCCCGACCGGTGGTTCGGACCCGCGCCGCCGCCGGACGGGCGGGCCGCGGCCGCCGGACCTGCCGGCTGGTCGCCGCCCGCCCTCAGGCTACCCGTCTCGGTCGCGCCGGATCGGCGTCGGCCCGGCGCGTGCCGCCGGACCGGCGAGCGGCCGCGACCCTCAGCTGACCAACGCGAAGGGCGCCAGCGCGCCGGCCAGATCGGGATACACCCGCGCCTGCAACACCGTGCCGTCGGGAGTGTGCTCCTCCTCCAGCACCGTGCCTTCGGCGTGCACCCGGGAGACCAGGGCACCCTCGCTGAACGGCATCAACACATTGACCGCGACGGCGGGGTCGGGCAGCGCGTCGGCGACTCGTTGGCGCAGCCCGTCGATACCGGCGCCGGTGCGGGCGGACACGAACACCGCCCCGGGCAGGGCGTGCCGCAGCCGGGTCAGGGTCATCTCGTCGGCCGCGTCGATCTTGTTGACGACGATGATCTCCGGCACGCCGAGCGCGTTGATCTCGCTCAGCACCTCCCGGACCGCGGCCACCTGGGCCTCGGGGTTCTCGTCGGATCCGTCGACCACGTGCAGCAGCAGGTCGGCGTCCGCGATCTCCTCGAGCGTGGACCGGAACGACTCGACCAGCTGGTGCGGCAGGTGCCGGACGAAACCGACCGTGTCGGTCAGCGTGTACACCCGGCCGTCCGCGGTCCGCGACCGCCGGGTCGTGGGGTCCAGGGTGGCGAACAGCGCGTCCTCGACCAGCACGCCGGCGTCGGTGAGGCGGTTGAGCAGGGAGGACTTGCCCGCGTTGGTGTAGCCGGCGATGGACACCGCCGGCACCAGACGGGCCCGGCGCTGCGACCGCTTGGTGTCCCGGACCCGACGCATGGCCTTGAGGTCGGACCGTAGCTGCGCGATCCGCTTGTGGATCCGCCGGCGGTCGATCTCCAGCTTGGTCTCGCCGGGCCCGCGCGAGCCGATACCGGCCCCCGCGGCCACCCGGCCGCCCCGTTGCCGGGACAGGGCGCTGCCCCAGCCCCGCAGTCGCGGAACCAGGTAG
>NZ_JBMDXT010000474.1:0-2250 GCF_048594475.1 Nakamurella sp.
CGCGATCCGGGAGGCCGGCCAGATCCTGGTCGACGCCGGGGCCGTCGGCCCCGAGTACATCGACGCGATGTTCGAGCGGGAGAAGTCGGTCTCCACCTACATGGGCAACTTCCTGGCCATCCCGCACGGCACCAACGAGGCGAAGGACTCGATCAAGGCCTCCGCCCTGTCCGTCATCCGCTACGAGAACCCCATCGACTGGGACGGCAACGAGGTCCGCTTCGTCATCGGCATCGCCGGCTACGAGGGCGGCCACCTGGAGATCCTGGGCAAGGTGGCGATCATCTTCTCCGACACCGACGAGGTCGACAAGCTGGTCGCGGCCGGCTCCGCGCAGGAGCTCTACGACCTGCTCAACGCGGTGAACGAGGACTGACCCCGCTCGGGGACCCGGCCGGCCGGGCTCGTCATGACGACGGGCCCGGCCGGTCGGCGTCGGTGCCGGTGGCCAGGTCGCCGCACTCCACCGCCGCGACCCGGTGGGTGGCGAGGTAGTCCCGGGCGCCCTGGTCGCCGCGCGCCGAGGCCAGGACCCCGGGCCAGTGGGCGCGACCGAGCAGGACCGGATGGCCCGGCCGGCCGGCATAGACCGCGCGGGCCAGCGCTGCGGGCCCGGCCCCGGCGTCGATCAACCGGCGGACGACCGCGTCGCCCACGTCGGGCAGGTCGACCAGCATCACCACGGCGGCGCCGATGTCGGCGGCGTCCGGCCGGACCGCCAGCGCGGACAATCCCGCCCGCAGGCTGGAGCCCATCCCGGAGGCGAAGTCCTCGTTGCGAACGGCCGGGACGCCGGCCGGCAGCAGGGCCGTCACCTCGTCGGCCGCGGCGCCGACGACGACCAGGAGCGGGTCGCATCCGGCCAGCGCCCGCAGCGCCCGGCGGACCCAGGGCCCGTCACCGGTGTCGACCAGCGCCTTCGGCCGGCCGTAGCGGCGACCGGCACCGGCCGCCAGCAGCAGGCCGGCGACCCGGGCCGTCAGCGGTTGATGACCGTCGTCGGATGCGTGTAGGGCACCTTGGTCAGGGGGAACTCCACGTCGCCGAACGGCGACAGGGCGCCCTGGACGTCGGTGTGCAGTTCGGTGAGCGCGTGCTGCCCGTCCGGCAGGTCCGGCCAGGTCGGGTCGACGCCCTTGCCTCGCTTGGCGGCCACGGGTCCTCCTCGGGTCGGCCGGGCACTCGCACGGCGCCGGTCCAGCGGGCGGGGCTCCACCCACCCACATTCTGGACCACGGGGCCGGAACCGCTCAACCGGACTCCGGTCACGCCCGGCGATGCCGGGGCGGCAGGGCGGCCGGCGGGGACGGCGCGGGCCGCGGTCAGGATTCGGTGATCGTCACCGACTCGATGGTCACCGGGCGGGACGGGGTGCTGCTGCCCGCCGGGGACTCCAGGTCCGAGATCTTCTGCAGCACATCCAGTCCCTGCGTCGTCCGGCCGAAGACGACGTAGCTGCCCGCGCTGTCGCCGATCGCCTGGGGATCGCCCAGGTAGCTGCCGGCGGCCTGCGACAGGAAGAAGAACTGGCCGCCGCCGCTGTCCGGCCCGGAGTTGGCCATGGCGATGACGCCCGGCGCATAGTCCGCCGTGCTGAACGGCAGGCCCTCGTCGGGAATCGTGTAGCCGGGACCGGGGTCCCGGTTGTTCTGGGTGTGGGGCGAGCCGCCCTGGATGATCCCGGTGCGGGCCTCCGTGCGGAACAGGCTGGTGTCGTCGTAATAGCCCGAGCGGGCCAGGTTGACGAAGTTGTTGGCGGCGATCGGCGTGCGGTCGGTGTCCAGTTGCACCACGACCGGCCCCTCCGAGGTGGTGATCGTCGCGGTGTACGCCTTGCCGGGGTCCAGGCAGTCGGCGAAGGCGTCGGGGAACTCCAGCACGGGCGTGGCCGCACCGGCGACGGGGGCGCACGCGCCGGTGCCGTACCCGGCGGCGCCGGTCGTCCCGGCGGGCGCGGTCGATGCGGCCGTCGCCGTCGCCGGGGCCGCACCGGTCCCGGTCGCGGCCGGCGGGCCGGAGCAGGCGGCCAGCAGGCCGATCAGCAGCGCGGCCGCGGCGGCCCCGGTCGTCGTGCGGCGGGTCTGGCCCACCCGGGTCGTCATGGGTGGAAGACCCTACCGCCCACCCGGGCCCGCCGGATCGGCCCGGGCCCTTGCGGCCATGGCCGCGGCCGGGAATCGCCGCGGATCAATAGGGTGGGAACGATGCCCTCGACCCTGGATTGGCTGCGCTCCCGTGACGACCACGAGC
>NZ_JBMDXT010000475.1:0-6227 GCF_048594475.1 Nakamurella sp.
CATCCCGAACGCCAGGATCGCCACCAGGATCGACGCCGCCAACCCGGCCAACGCCGCGAAATGGGCCTTGGTCTTCAACACCCCCAGGAAGATGAAGACCACCGCCAACGGGATGATCGAGACCATCGCCGTCAGGAAAACGCTGTCACCGACCGCGGTGACGTCGGGCTGATACGGGGTCGCCATTGATCCTCCAGGGAGAAGCTCATGATTCGGTCTGGCCGATTTGGTCTGACCAAAGAATGAAAGGACCATAAGGCATACCTGATAGGCTGTCCAGAGCTGCGGCAAAAAATGTCGCCAGCGGTGCCTGCCGCCCGGAACGGCGCTGGCCGAGCATGAGGAGAGCCGATGGCGGCACCGGCCGGTTGGGAACCCGTTCAGCGAGTCCCGACCTACGAGCTCGTGCTCCGGCGCATCGAGGAGCAGCTGATCAACCGCACGCTGCGACCGGGGGATCGGCTGCCGCCCGAGCGTGAACTGGCCACGATGCTGGGCGCCTCCCGGCCGGCCGTGCGTGAGGCGCTGCGGGTGCTGCAGGCCCAGGGCGTCGTCCGGTCGGCGGTCGGGACGGGGGTGGATTCCGGCACCATCGTCACGCAAGCACCCTCGGGGGCGCTGACCCGGCTGCTCCGGGTGCACCTGGCCGTCGCCTCGTTCCCGCTGTCCGACGTCGTCGAATCGCGGGTCATGTTTGAACGTTTCAGTGCGCTCGGCGCGGCCAAGGCGATGACGCCGGAGGTGCTGGCCCGCATCGAGGAGCCGCTGCTGGCGATGGACGAGCCCGACATCGAGCGGGCGCGGTTCAACGAACTGGACACCGAGTTCCACGTCGCGATCGCCGAGGCCGGCGGCAACCAGTTCATCGCCGACCTGACGGTGGCGGTCCGCGAGTCGATCCGCGGGGACATCCTGGGCACACTGGAGCAGGCCGGCGACTGGCCGGAGATCCGGGCCGGGCTGCGGGCCGACCATCATGCGATCTACCGGGCGCTGGCCGCCGCCGACGGCCCGGGCGCGGCCGATGCGCTGGAGCGGCACATCGAGGGCTTCTACGCCCGCATGCAGATCGGCGTCTCGAGCTGACGCCGGGACCCGGACGGGCCCGATCCTGGCCGGGCCCGATGGGGGCTCAGAACACCTTGCCCGGATTGAACAGGTGCAGCGGGTCCAGGGTGTCCTTGATCGCCCGTTGCAGGGTGAGCGAGGCCGGGTCGAGCTCGGCCACCAGCCCCCGCCGCTTGAGCAGGCCGACGCCGTGCTCGGCGGTCACCGTCCCGCCGAAGCCGATGGCGGTGTCGATCATCTCCTCGAACGCCTGCTGGGCGCGGCGCCGGGCGTCGTCGTCGCCGGGTTCGGCCAGCATCAGCGGGTGCAGGTTGCCGTCGCCGGCGTGGGCGATGGTCGCGATGCGCACCCGCTGCTCCCGGCCGATCCGCTCGATCGCGCCCAGCATGTCGGGCAGCCGCGACCGGGGTACGCAGATGTCCTCGGTGAGCACCGGCCCCAGCCGCTCCAGCGCGGGGTAGGCCAGCCGGCGGGCGTCGAACAGGGCCTCGGCCTCGACGTCGTCGGTGGACCGTTCGGCCCACAGGGCGCCGGCCCGGTCGAACGCCTCCGCCAGCGCGGCGGCCTCGGTCTCCCCGGCGTCGCCCGGGGTGTCGACCCGGGCCAGCAGCAGCACGGCCGCGTCCGCCTCGATGCCCAGATGCTTCCACTCCTGCACCGCGGTCAGGCAGGTCCGGTCCAGCAGCTCCAGGGCCGACGGGGCCAGGCCCAGCCGGGTGACCAGAGCGACCGCCCGACCCGCCTCGACCAGCCGCCCGAACGCGCCCACGACGGTGCGCGGGACCCCGGTCAGGGCTGGCCGCAACCGCAGGGTGACCTCGGTGATGACGCCCAGCGTGCCCTCGGAACCGACCATCAGGCCGGCGAGGTCGTCGCCGGCGACGCCCTTGGCGGTCCGCCGGCCGAGGCGGGCGACGGTGCCGTAGCCGGCCGGTCCGCCGACGACCGCCCGCAGCCCGAGCACGTAGTCGCGCGTCACCCCGTACTTCAGGCAGCACAGGCCGCCGGCGTTGGTGGCGGTGTTGCCGCCGATCGTCGACCACGGGGCGCTGGCCGGATCGGGCGGGTACCACAGGCCCTGGGCGGCGACGGCGGCCTTGAGATCGTTGTTGACCACGCCCGGCTCGACGGTGCAGGTCAGGTTCTCGGGGTCGATGTCGCGCACGGCCGTCATCCGGGACAGGTCGAGCACGATGCCGCCGTCGACGGCGTTCGCGCCGCCGGACAGGCCCGTGCCGGCGCCGCGCGGCACGAGGGGAACGCGCAGGTCCGCGGCCGTGCGCACGACGCCGGCGACCTCGGCCTCGGTCCGGGCGCGAACCGCCAGTGCGGGCACCCCGGCCGGCGCCCATTCCGCCTCGTCGGTCGAAAGGGACTGCAGCACATCGGGATCGATGACGATGCGATCCGCCGGCAGGACCCGGTGCAGGGCCTCGAGCAGGACGCTCGCGGTGGGGCCGGCCGGGGTCGGGCCGCTCGGGGCGGGGCCGGCCGGGGTCGGGCCGCTCGCGGTCGGCTCGCCCGGGGCCGGGACGTCCGGAGGCGGGCCCGCCGCGGGGCGGGGCGACGTCGTCGTCATGGCGGCGATGCTACTGAGCCGGGCCCGCCCCGAGCATGGCTACGGAGCCGGGCCCGCTCGGAGCATGATGGCGGGATGGACGGGCCGGTGCTGATCTTCGACGGGGACTGCGCCTTCTGCCAGCGCTGCGTCGACCTCGGGGCCCGGCTTCCGGCGCCGGTGCTCGCCGTGCCCTTCCAGCGCCTGGATCCCGCGGCGTACGGGCTGACCGGCGACCAGGTCCGGTCCGCCGCCTGGTGGATCGGTGTCGACGGGTCGCCCCGTCGAGGTCACCGGGCGGTCGCGGCGGTCCTGGCCGCCCAGCCGGGGCGCGGGTGGCGGCTGGTCGGCCGGCTGATGGATCATCCGCCGGTGGCCTGGGTCGCCGCCGCCGGGTACGCGCTGGTCGCCCGGTTCCGGCATCGGCTGCCCGGGGGAACGGCGCAGTGCCGGTTGCCGGCCGGACCCTCGTCGGATCCCGGTTCCGTTCCCGGTTCCGTGCCCGCTGCCGGCCCCGCTGTCGGTGGGGATTCCGCGGGTCCCGGGCGGCGCTGAGCGGCTAGCGCCCGTCGGCCGCCCGCTCCAGTTCGGCGATGTCGAGCCTGCTCATCCGCAGCATCGCCTGCATGGTCCGGTGCGCCCGCTCCGGGTCGGGGTCGCGTTGCAGTTCCATCAGGCGGGTGGGCACGACCTGCCAGGACAGCCCGAAGCGGTCCTTGAGCCAGCCGCACTGGTCATGCGTGCCGCCCTCGGCGAGCCGCGTCCAGTAGTGGTCGACCTCCCGCTGGTCGGCGCACAGGATCTGGAACGAGATGGCCTCGGAGAACGTGAACTGCGGTCCGCCGTTCAGGCCGAGGTACCGGGTGCCGTCGAGGGTGAACTCGACGGTCATCACCGAGCCCTCGGTGCCCGGGGTGTCCGCGCCGTACCGGGTGACGTGGTCGATCGAGGAGTTCGGGAACACCTCGGTGTAGAGCTGGGCGGCCGGTTCGGCCTGGCCGTCGAACCACAGGCAGGGGATCTGGGCGGGCATGGCGATGCTCCTTTCGGGGGGTGGACCAGGTGGACCGGGTGGACCGGTTGGAACGGCGGTCAGGCGCCGAAGCGGCCGCGGGCGTCGATCGGGATCAGTGGGTGGTCGGCGCGAGCCTTGATCTGCTGCACCGCCCAGGTGTTGCCGTCCGGGTCGGCGAAGCCGAAAAAGGTTCCGCCGTCCCGCTCGTCGAACACCGTGATCTCGTCGCACGCGACGCCGCGGCCGGTCAGCTCGGCACGGGCGGCGGCCGCGTCGGCGACGACGAGCTGCAGACCGCGCATCGAGCCGGGGGTCATCTGGTTCTGCGACGGCAGGCTGCCGATGACGATCGAGCACCCCGATCCGCGCGGGGTCAGCTGGGCGACGTGCATGTGCTCGTTGCGCGTGTTGTGGTCCAGGTCGAACCCGACCCGGTCCCGGTAGAACTCGATCGACCGATCCAGGTCGGCCACGGGCAGAACGACGACTTCCAGGGTCCAGTCCATGATGTTCCTTTCGGGCCGCGGCGGGCCGCCGGGATGGTGCCGGCCGGGGCGGGTGGTTGCGGTCGGGCCCGGTGGTGCGGTCGGGCGGGGTGTGCGGCTCGGTGCCGGCGGCGCTGTGGTTGGGGTCGGAGGGGCGGTCGGCTGGTGTGGCCGGGTGGTGTGGCCGAGTGGTGCGGACATCGTGGAGTCCGCTCCGGGGAGACCGCCGGATCAGCCGCCGGACGCCAGGGTTTCGAGCCGCGCGTACCCCTGGGTCAGGCCGGTCTCCATGCCGCTGGCCACCATGCCGTCCCGCGCCTCCACGGTCGGGTAGACGCTGTGGATCGAGAGCCTCGTCCGGCCCCCGCCCAGGTCGGTGAAGGTCAGCGACTCGATGGCGACCACGTCCGGGTACCCCTCGAACTCGAATGTCTGGATGGCGAAGTCGTTCTCGCGAACGACATGGAACACTCCGTTGAAGCCGTACTCGCCGCCCCGACCGTCCTTGTGGACGTAGCGGTACCGCCCGCCCGTGGCGAAATCCCATTGTTCGATGTCCATCTCGTACCCGTCGGGACCCAGCCACTGCCGGACGAGCTCCGGCTCGGCGTGCGCCCGGAACAGGGCCGGCACGGGAGCGTCGAACTCCCGGACGATGTCGATGAACGGAACGCCCTCGGGTGCGCTGATGGTGACGGAGTTGGTCATGACGGTTCCTTCCTCTCGGTGTCGGCCCCGGGCTCGGGCCGCTGGTTGGCTGCCTGATCGGTACGCGCGAGCAGCGCGTCCAGGCTCCGGAACTGCTGCTCGTGGATCAGCCGGTACCGGTCGATCCACGCCGTCAAAGCCTCGAGCTGCGCCGCGTTCAGGTGCACCGGCCGCCGCTGCGCATCCCGGCTGCGGGTGACCAGGTTCGCCTGCTCCAGCACCTGAATATGTTTGGAGACAGCCTGTTTGGTGATGCTGAAGGGTTCGGCCAGCTCGTTGACCGTGGCCGGCCCACGGGAGAGGCGGGCGATCATCCGCCGGCGCACCGGGTCGGCCAGGGCCATGAAGGCCCGGTCGAGGCGGTCGTCCGCGGAGGGGTCCACGATCACTTGTCAACCGATCCATTGCTCAACTAGTTGGTTGATTAAAGGTAGGACGGGCCGCCCCGGCTGTCAACCCCTGCGCGGGCGGTCGCCGGCGTTCGTTCCCGGCGCGAGTGAAGACCGGCACCCGCTGCGCGGGCTCGGGTCTGCACTCGCGGGTGGGGACCGCGTCGGGTCGCGGGTGCGGCTGGGGGTCGGTGTCCGGGCGCCGGGGCGCGCGGATCGGCGGCGGCCGGTGTGGCTGGTGTGGCGGTGCGGCGGTGCGCCGGTGCGGCGGTGTGGCGGTGGCGGTGTGGCCGGTGCGGCCGGTGCGGCGGTGCGGGCGGATCGGCGGCGGCCGGTGTGGCTGGTGCGGCGGTGCATGGACCCGTCATCGACCCGTCATCGACGTTGTCCCCATGCCGGATTCTGTCCACACCGGCGCCGGCCGGGCATCGATGACCCCGTGCCCGAGTGACGATCGTGCGATGTCCAGGTTCGACCCGGCGGTGCAGGGACTCTTGACGGCTCATGGCGGCGTGGTCGGCCGGGCCGAACTTCTCGAGCTCGGCATCAGTCCGGCCGCGATCGGCCGGCGCGTGTCGGCCGGCGAACTGCGTTCGGTGTACCCGGGGGTCTACCGGCATGCGTCGATCGCGCTGTCGCCGGAGGTCCGGCTTCGGGCCCTGGCGCTGCGGATCGGCCCCGACGCTGTCATCGCCGGCCGCTGGGCCGCCTGGTGGCATGGCTTCACCCGGGTGGCAACCGGTCCGATCGAGGTGATCGTCCCTCCGGCACGGTGGCCCGCGCGCCTGCCCGGGGTAGAGGTTCATCGCCGCTCGGTCGACGCGGCCGACCTGCTCGCCGTGCGGCGGCTGCGGGTCACCGGAAGTTGAGTCCACCAGAGTGGTGTACGACCACCGACTCGACCTGACCCTGGCTGACCCGCGCAGGGTGTGTCGGTCCAGGGACGAGGACGGCCACCGCGTGATTCTTCGAAGGACCTCTCACAGTCTGTCGAAGGAGACATC
>NZ_JBMDXT010000476.1:0-4052 GCF_048594475.1 Nakamurella sp.
GCACGTAGTGGAACATCTTCGGCGTGTCGTCGTTGTCGGTGGTGCGTTCCAGCGGCTTCTCGAGCGTGGTGGTGGTCGTCGACATCGTGGCTCCTGTTCGCGGGCGCCGCCCGCGAGTGGTGGTGGACGGGCTGCCCAGGCAATGATGCCAGCCACGGGGGCGCCGGCGCGCGGAATGCACCCGTCAGTGGTCCAGATCAATCCGCCCGAGATGGGTTCGCCCGGACGACGGGGCCGGATGAAGAGGAAGGTGGCACCGTGCCCGAGACGCTCGTGTTGACCGACGAGGTCGCCGACGCCGTCGGCACCGGCCGGCCGGTCGTCGCACTGGAGTCGACCATCCTGGCCCACGGCCTGCCGCGGGGCGAGAACCGGGTCGCCGCCGACCGGATCGAGGACGCGGTCCGGGCCGGGGGTGCCGTCCCGGCGACCGTCGCGGTGCTCGACGGCACCGTGCGGATCGGCCTCGGGCCGGCCGAGCTGGACCGGCTCTGCGACCGCGACGGGATCGCCAAGCTGTCGGTCCGGGACCTCGGGGCGGCGCTCGCCCTCGGGGTGGACGGGGCCACGACCGTCGCCAGCACCTCCGCGCTGGCTCACCGGGCCGGGATCGCGGTCTTCGCCACCGGGGGCCTCGGCGGCGTGCATCGGGAGGCCGGCGACACCTTCGACGTCTCCGCCGACCTGCGGGTGCTCGGGCGCACCCCGATCGTGGTCGTCTGCGCCGGCGTCAAGTCGATCCTGGACGTCGGCGGCACCCTGGAGTACCTGGAGACGCTGTCCGTCCCGGTGCTGGGCTACCGCACGGACCGGTTTCCCGGCTTCTACCTGTCCGACTCCGGGTTCGGTGTGCCCTGGCGCATCGACGACGCCGCCCAGGCGGCGGCGATCCAGGTCCGGCGGCGCCAACTGGGGCTGGACGACGCGGCCGTGGTGGTGGCCAACCCGCTGCCGCCGGACCGCCAGCTCGACCCGGGCCTGCACGACCGCACGCTGGAGCAGGGGCTGGCGATGCTCGCCGCCGAATCGGTGACCGGCAAGGACGTCACGCCGCGGCTGCTGGAGTTCTTCCACCAAGCCACCGGCGGGGCGAGCCTGCGGGTCAACCTCGATCTCGTGCTGAGCAACGCCGCCCTGGCCGCGGCGATCGCGGTGGCGCTGGCGCAGGCGGATCCGGCGCGGTGACCGGCCGGGTCGTGGTGGTCGGCGACGTCATGCTCGACGTGCGCTGCCGGCTCGCCGCCCCGATCGCGCCCGGCGACGACACGCCGGCCGCGATCACCAGCCACGCCGGCGGGGCGGGGGCCAACGCGGCGGCCGGGCTGGCCCGGCTGGGGCCGGTGGTGGACCTCATCGCCCGGGTCGGCGACGACGAGGCCGGCCGGGCCGCCCGGGCCGAGCTCACCGCCCGGGGGATCACCTGCCGGTTCGCCGTCGACCCGGCCCGTCCGACGGGCCGGGTGATCGTGCTCGTCGAGCCGGACGGCGAACGGACGATGGTGTCGGACCGTGGCGCCAACGCCGGCCTGGCGGCCGCCGACATCGTCCTGCCGCCCGGGCCCGGCCACCTGCACCTGTCGGGGTACGTTCTGCTGGACGAGGTCTCCCGGCCGGCCGGGCGGGCCGCCCGGCGCGCCGCCCGGGCCGCCGGCTGGACCACCTCGGTCGACCCGCAGACGGCGAGGGGCGTCACCGCCGCCGGGGCGGACACGTTTCTGGGCTGGGTCGCCGGCGTCGATCTGCTGCTGCCCAATGAAGCCGAGTGCGTCGCGCTGGGCGGCCCGGAGCGCCTGCTCGCGGCGGTGGGCGCGGTCGCCGTCAGCCGCGGGGCCGGTGGGGCGTCCTGGTACTCGCCGGCCGGCACCGACCACGTCCCGGTCGAGCCGGCCGGGACGTCGGCGACCGGCGCCGGGAACGCGCTGGCCGGCACGGCGACCGGCACTGTGACAACCACTGTGACCGGCACAGCGACCAGAATTGTGACCGGCACCGACGCCGTCATCCGGACCGACATGGAGACCGACACGACCGGAGCCGGTGACGCGTTCGACGCCGGGTTCCTGGCCGCCTGGCTGCGGGGCGCGGACCCGCGCCGGGCCCTGGGCGACGCGGTGGCTGCGGGGACCGCCGTCGCCGCCCGGGCCGGGGCCCGTCCGGCCGGCTGACCGCGCGGCCGGGGCGGCGGGCCGAGACGGCGGCCGCCGGCTCAGGCCGGCGCGATCCGGGTCAGCGGGGGTCGGCGGTGGTGCCGTCGACGATCTCGAGGGTGCCGGAGGTCAGCGCCCGATCCGGGCTGACCGTCACCGGAGCGACCCGGCGCCGCTTCTGGGCCGGCCGGTCGTTGGCGATCAGCACCGCCATCCAGGGCAGCGGGATCGACAGCGCGGCCACGATGATCGCCAGCCAGGGCGTCTGGTAGAGCAGGGCGGCGATGATCAAGCATGGGATCCGCAGGCCCATCATGATCGAGTATCGGATCCGGCGGGACCGCAACTGCTCGTCGTACGACGGCTCGGCCGCCGTGATCAGCGTCGGCGGCGCCTTGCGCGACCCGCCCGAGGGTGGGGACACCCCGGCGGTCGGATCGGTTCCGAATGTCATGCGCAACCCCGCTTCCGCGTCGATCCGGCAACGCTCCACCGGTGCGTGGAGCCGCTGCTACCTCAGCGGGCCAAGCCAGCCACCAGGCTGCCCGGGCCAACGGTACGCCCCGCCGGGACCGGCCGCGTCGGCCGGCCGGGCGGATCCGCGGCGCCCGCCGGAGGGTGGCCCGGCGGGGCACCGGCGATCTTTCGCCAGAGGTACGACAGGACTACGGCCACGGCCCGACGGTCGGATTCATCCAGACCGATCGGATCGGTTCCCCCGGCGGGCCGGACGGTCCGTGGCCCGGGCCGCGGGGCCGGCGGCGGCGACGCCGTCCGGACGAGCGGCCCGACGATCCCGCGGGCTATCCCGCCGAGGATCGGGCCGCGGCCTTGGCCGCCTTCTTGGCCGCCCGGACGAGTTCCAGTGAGGGCCGGTCGACGACGTCGGCGACCGACCGGTGACTGCCGGCCTCGCCGTAGATCCCGGCGGCCTCCCGCCAGCCCGGCGGCTGCACCCCGTACTGCTTGCCCAGCAGGGCGACGAAGATCGGCGCCTTGGCCGCACCGAAGCCAGGCAGGGCGGCGATCCGGGCGAGCAGGTCGGACCCGTCCGCGGCGTCGGACCAGACATTCGCGGCGCTGCCGTCGTACCGGTCGGCCAGCACCCGGCAGGTGGCCTGCACGCGCTTGGCCATCGCCGCGGGGAAGCGGTGGATCGCCGGACGCTGCGCGCACAGGGCGGCGAACCCGTCCGGATCGGCGTCGGCGATCGCCCGGACGTCCAACCGGCCACCCATCCGCTCGGCGATCACCGCGGGCCCGGCGAACGCCTTTTCCATCGGCACCTGCTGGTCGAGCACCATGCCCAGCAGCAGCGCGTTCGGGTCGGACGCCAGCAGCGCGTCCGCCCCGGGGTTGCCGGTCAGGTACATCTCGGTGGCGGTCATGCCGAGCATTCTGCCGCGCTCGGCCCCCCGGATCCCGGCCGTGGTCGAATCGGCCGGCGCGACCTACCCTGGCGGTATGGCCTCCAGTTCGGCAGTGACCGGGGAAGCACGTTCGTTCGAGCCGGCGGTCGACGATCCCGCGCCCGCCGCGCCACTGGGCTTTCGCCGGCTGCGCCCGTCCGCCGCCGGGTGGGTCGGCCTGCTGGCCCCCGGGCTGGCCGCCGGCCTGCTCGCCGGGTGGGGTCGCGGTCACGGACGGGCTCACCCCGGCCGGGTGGCCGCCGCCGCGGTGGGGGGCGCGCTGCTCGGTGTCGCCGTCGCCCGCGCGGTCGACGAGCTGCGGTGGCGCCGGAGCGCGGTCTGTCTGGAACTGACCGAGCCGGACGCCGTCCTCGACCTGCTGCAGGAGGTCAGGTCGCAGGGCGTGCAGGCGGACATGATCCGGGCCGAGCACGCGGCCGGGCGCTCCGGGGGGGGGTACGCGCTGCGCTACCGGGCCCGGGACGACCGGCGGGTG
>NZ_JBMDXT010000477.1:0-13680 GCF_048594475.1 Nakamurella sp.
TCCACCCCGACCGGCTCCCCGCCGGTCAGCTCGGCCGGCACCTGGACGATCTGGTCGTCGAACCAGCCGGCGTCCTGGGCCGCGGCCGCCTTCTCGTGCGAGGCGAGGCTGTACTCGTCGAGCTGGGCCCGGGAAAGCTGCCACTGCCGGGCCACCATCTCGGCTCCGACGCCCTGGTGCGGCGACACCTCGCCGTACCGGCCGGTCCAGCCGCTCGCCGAGAACGGCGTGCCGGCCACCTGCACCGTCGCCCCCATGGGCACCCGGGACATCGACTCGACACCACCGGCGACGACCATGTCGTAATGCCCGGCGATCAGTCCCGCCGCGGCGAAGTGCACGGACTGCTGCGAGCTGCCGCACTGCCGGTCGATGCTCACGCCGGGCACGGTGTCCGGCCACCCGGCGGCCAGCACGGCCGATCGGGCGATGTCGGAGGTCTGCTCGCCGACCTGGCTGACGCACCCCCAGATCACGTCGTCGACGAGACCGGGGTCGATGCCGGTGCGGTCGACCAGGGACCGCAGGACATGCGCCGACAGGTCGACCGGATGGACACCGGACAGGCCGCCGTTGCGCTTGCCGACCGGCGTCCGGATCGCCTCGACGATCACCGCATCACGCATGGGGACTCCTCAGCTGGGGGACGAGCTTCACTGTACGAGCCGCCGGACGAGAAGGTGAACGGTGGTAAACCCGCCGGGCCCGACCCGGGCGCCGGCGGACCTGCCAGAATCCCGGTGTGACAGCCGGGTACTCGGGCACCCCGCTCGTGCGCAAGCTCGGGATCAAGCCCGACGCGCGCGTGCTCGTGCTCGGTGCGCCGGCCGGGTTCGATCCGGGCGCGCCGTACCCCCGGCGGCCCGGGGCCGACCCGTACGACGTGGTGCTGCTGTTCTGCCCCGACCGGGCAACCCTGGAGCGCCGGTTCGACGCGGCCGCGGCCCGGCACGCCACCGCGGGCATGCTCTGGGTGTGCTGGCCCAAACGGTCGTCGGGGGTGGTCACCGATCTTTCAGACGCGGTGGTGCGGGACTGGGGCCTGACGCACGGGCGGGTCGACGTCAAGGTCTGCGCGATCGACGCGACCTGGTCGGCGCTCAAGTTCGTCGTCCGGCTCGCCGATCGGTAGGGTCCCGGCGGCCCCTGGGATCGAGGCGGCCCGTCGGCGTCAGATCGACGAGCGGTCGGCCGGGGTCGGCGGCGCTGGTAACATCTGGTGGTTACATCCGAACCCGCCGGGCCATCAGCACCGACACCACGGCCAGGCGGGTTCAGCCATGTTTCACCCTCCTGTCGCGGATCGTCCGCGGCCGACCTAGCCCATAGGAGGTGCACGTGAGCGTTTCGACTGCTCATCGTCACTACGAGCTCCTGCTCATCCTCGACCCCAACCTCGACGAGCGCACGGTCGCTCCGTCGATCGACACGTTCCTGAACGTGATCCGCCAGGGTGGCGGTTCCGTCGAGAACGTCGACATCTGGGGCAAGCGCCGCCTGGCGTTCGAGATCAAGAAGAACCCGGAAGGCATCTACGCGGTCATCAAGGTGACCTGCCCGTCCGCGGTGGTCTCCGAACTGGACCGTCAGCTGAACCTGAACGAGTCGGTGCTGCGCACCAAGATCACCCGCCCGGACGCGAAGTAGGAGCAGCCATGGCCGGCGAGACCATCATGACCGTGATCGGCAACCTGACCGCCGATCCGGAGCTGCGGTTCACGGCGTCCGGTGCGGCCGTCGCGAACTTCACCGTGGCATCGACCCCGCGGACCTTCGACCGGGCGACCGGTGAGTGGAAGGACGGCGAGGCGCTGTTCCTGCGCTGCAACATCTGGCGGCAGCCGGCCGAGA
The DNA here is from genome assembly GCF_048594475.1 of Nakamurella sp. Classification (NCBI taxonomy): domain Bacteria; kingdom Bacillati; phylum Actinomycetota; class Actinomycetes; order Nakamurellales; family Nakamurellaceae; genus Nakamurella; species Nakamurella sp. The sequence goes on from NZ_JBMDXT010000477.1 coordinate 1,852, forward strand.
ACGTGGCCGAGTCGCTCACCCGCGGGGCCCGCGTCATCGTGTCCGGACGGCTCAAGCAGCGCTCGTTCGAGACCAAGGAAGGCGAGAAGCGCACCGTCATCGAGCTGGAGGTCGACGAGATCGGCCCGTCGCTGCGGTACGCCACGGCCAAGATCAACCGCGCGCAGCGGTCCGACGGCGGCGGTGGCGGCGGCTACGGCAGCTCGGGCGGTGGCGGTGGCTACGGCGGCGGCTCCGGTGGTTCCCGCCAGTCGTCCGCGGCCAGTGACGATCCCTGGGGCAGCGCCCCGCCGGCCGGTTCGTCCGGCGGCTACTCCGACGAGCCCCCCTTCTAGACGCGGCTCGTCACCCGACTCATCTGACGCTCACGTACTCATTCGGAGACATTGATCATGGCCAAGCCCCCTGTTCGCAAGCCCAAGAAGAAGGTGTGCGCGTTCTGCAAGGAGAACGCGCAGCCGATCGACTACAAGGACACCACCCTGCTGCGTCGGTTCATCTCCGACCGCGGCAAGATCCGCGCTCGTCGCGTGACCGGCAACTGCACCCAGCACCAGCGCGACATCGCGACCGCGGTCAAGAACGCCCGTGAGGTCGCCCTGCTGCCGTACACCTCGACCGCTCGCTGATCAGGAAGGACGACGCATCATGAAGCTCATCCTGACCGCCGATGTGCCCGGTCTGGGCGCGCCCGGCGACACCGTCGAGGTTCGCGACGGCTACGGCCGCAACTTCCTGCTGCCCCAGGGCAAGGCCATCGTGGCCACCAAGGGTGCGCAGAAGCAGGTCGCCACGATCAAGCGGGCCCAGGTGGCCCGGGAGATCCGCGGCGTCGAGCACGCCAACGAGGTCAAGCAGGCCCTCGAGGCGCTGGGCGACAAGCTGACCATCGCCGCCCGCACCACCGGCGACGGCAGCAAGCTGTTCGGTTCGATCACCACGGCCGAGATCGCCGACCGGATCCGCGCCCTCGGCGGCCCGGTGCTCGACCGGCACAGCATCGACACCGACGGCCACATCAAGACCGTCGGCGCCCACAAGGTCGCCGTCAAGCTGCACCCGGGGGTCACCGCCCAGCTGACCGTCAAGGTCACCGCAGGCTGACCTCGCCCGCACCCGCCACCGGGGACCCTCCGGCCGCCACCCGCGGCCGGGCGGTCCCCGGTGGCGTTCGGGCCTCATCCGCCGGCGTCCGCGGCGGATTCGATCTCGACCTCCTCGGCGACCTTGCTGGCGACGGCCGCCGGCACCACGACGACCGGCACCGGCGAGTAGCGGATGATCTTGGTCGCCCGGGAGCCGACGAACACCCGGGCCAGGGTGCCCAGCGGCGACGACCCGACCACGAGGATCTCGCCGTGGCCCCACTCCAGCTCGTCCATCGCGTCGGCCCAGTCCGACCCGGTGACGATCTCGGCCGTCGTCGCCGCGGGTCCGGATGCGGCCGGGTCGGGCAGCAGGTCCAGCTCGGCCAGCCGCGCCAGCACCGCCTGCTGGCGCCCGCCGACCTGCACCTTCCACTGGTCCAGCACCATGTCCTCGGCGTGCAGCCCGACCTCGGGCGGGTACATCGTGCGGCCGCGCACGCCGAAGGTGACCACGCGCAGCGCGCCACCGATCCGCCGGCTCATCTCGGCGACCGCCACCAGCAGGTCGTCGGATTCCTCGGCGCCGGAGTAGGAACAGGTCATCCGGCTGATCGTGCGGCAGTGCGCGCGGTAGCCACGGGGCGCGATCGCCACGGGCACCTCGCTGGAGTGCAGCAGGGGTTCGGAGGTGGACCCGAGCACGACGTGGCCCGGCCGGCCGTCCCGGGAGGAGCCGAGCACCAGCAGGCTGCCGTCCGCTTCCGCGCAGGCCCGGGCCAGCGCCGCCGGCACCGAGCGGCCGGCCACCTGGCGGTAGGTGACGTCCAGGTCGGGGGCCTTGGCCGCCAGCACGTCCTGCGCCTGGTGCAGCGCCGCCTCGCCCTGTCCGGTCGCCCAGGCCTGGAACTCCGCGTCGACCCGGGCCATCGACGGCGTCGTCCAGTGCTGCGGCGTGACGGTGACGACGACCAGCGGCTCGGCGCGGCCGGACCGGGCCAGCAGGATGGCCAGTTCCAGGGTGGAGCGGCCGCCCTTGTCCGGGCTGTAGCCGACGACGACGGTCACCGGTCGCCGCCCGGGGCCGGGGCGTCGGGTGCGTCCGGATCGACGACGACCGCCCCGCGGTTGAGCTCGGAGTGCCGGCGACCCCAGAGGAAGTAGAACGCCAGGACCACCAGCAACCACACCAGGAACCAGGCGTAGGTGGTCCAGGACAGCCCGGACAGGACGTACACGCAGGCCACCACGGACAGCACCGGGGTGACCGGGTAGCCGGGCACCCGGAACCCGCGGGGGATGTCGGGCATCGTCCGGCGCAGGATGATCACGCCGATCGAGACGACGATGAAGGCCACCAGGGTGCCGATCGAGACCAGGTCGGCCAACCGGTCCAGCGGGACCAGCGCGGCCAGTACGGACACCACGACCGCGACCACGACGGTGTTGAACACCGGGGTCTGGCTGCGCGGGTTGACCTGGGCGAAGCGGCGCGGCAGCATCCCGTCGCGGCCCATCGCGAACAGGATGCGGGTCTGCCCGTACATGGTGACCAGGGTGACCGAGAAGATCGAGATGACGGCGCCCGCCGCGACCACGGTGCCCGGCCAGGAGCTGCCGACGATGTTCTCCAGGATCTGGGCCAGCCCCGCCTCCTGCCCCTCGAAGTCCTGCCACGGTTGGGCGGCGACCGCGGCCAGGGCGACCAGCACGTAGATGGTGACCACCGTCAGCAGCGCGAAGATGATCGCCCTGGGCATGGTGCGCTGGGGATCCTTGACCTCCTCGCCGGCGGTGGACACCGCGTCCAGGCCGATGAACGAGAAGAAGATCGTGCCGGCCGCCGCGCCGATGCCGGAGACGCCGAACGGCGCGAAGTCGGCCAGGTTGTCCGCGTCGAAGGCGGTGAGGCCGATGACGACGAACATGCCGAGCACGGACAGCTTGATGATGACCATGACCGTGTTGACGGCGGCCGACTCGCTGGCCCCGCGGATCAGCAGCAGCGCGCACAGCACGACCAGCACGACGGCCGGCAGGTTGAGCACGCCGGGATCGTCGTCCCAGGGGGCGTGGGACAGGGCTGCCGGCAGGTGCACCCCGAACAGGTTGTCCAGCAGCTTGTTCAGATACTGGCTCCAGCCGACCGCGACGGCCGCGGTCGACACCCCGTACTCGAGCAGCAGACAGGCGGCCACCCCCATGGCCACGACCTCACCGAGCGCGGCGTAGGCATAGGAGTAGGTGGAGCCGGAGACCGGGATCGTCGAGGCGAGCTCGGCGTAGCAGATCGCGGCCAGGCCGGCCGCGAGGCCGGCGATGAGGAACGAGACGATCACCGCCGGTCCGGACTTGGGCACGGCCTCGGACAGCACGAAGAAGATGCCGGTGCCGACCGTGGCTCCGACCCCGAACATGGTCAGCTGGAAGGTGCCGATCGTCCGCTTGAGCTCGGGGCCGTGCGCCACGCCGGCCCGCATGTGGTCGACCGGTTTGCGCCGGAAGAGCTGGGTCCCCAGGCCGGACCCGGATGCGGCTGTGCTCATCGTCGGTCACCCCCTCACCTCAAGGCCCGCCGATGCCGTTCCCGGTCCGGCGCGCCACGACGATCGCCGCGAAACCAATCACGGCCGGTCAGGAGGGGTCAAGCGCATCGGACGGGACGAAACATGGGCGAACCACGATCGTGACGGATCCGGTCGTCGTCCGCACGACGAGGACGAATGTCACGCACAGTGATGACTGCGCGGACGCCCGGCCGCGGCCCGCCGACGGTCGTCCGGCGCCGCCAGGTGGCCGGATCCGGCCTACCCGCGGGTAGCTTTCCGCTGGTCAGGTCACGAAAAGGTGACGGTCGGGTGAAGGTCCGACCACCCCGGTGCGACGGCAACACGCCGAGCGCGCCACGCCGAGGACGACCGAGATTGGTTGTCCACAGCCGGCGTGTCCGTCCCCAGCCCGCTGAGCTGCAATGACGGGTCGAAGGACGGCAGTTCTCCCCACGCTGTCCACACCCGGTCGGGACAACCCCGGCGCGTCGGCGCCGGTTGTCCCGGTGCTGTCCACAAGTTGTGCACAAGGCCGTTTGTGCGGACCGGGGCCGGGGCTCTAGCGTCCTCGCGGGCACGCCACCCGGGCGTCGTGAGAGGTCGGGAGAATCGGGTCGACGCATCACCCTCCGTGGTCGCGAGCCGGTGGCCCGCTCCCGCGGCGGGGGACTGTCGGACCGGTGCGATAGACCGAACACGTGTTCCAAGGACCAGTGGCGCCGGCCGGGCCGGCGTTCGATCGACATGGTGCAGGCGCCCGGACGGGCCGAGCCGGAGGAGATGCGGGAATGGCGGTCGTCGATCAGCGGTGGTCGGACGGTCCGGTGCGGAGCGCGCCGCCCACCACGTTCGATCGGCAGCCGCCGCAGGACCAGGCCGCCGAGCAGTCGGTGCTGGGCGGCATGCTGATGTCCAAGGATGCCGTCGCCGACGTGCTGGAGGCCCTGACCTCGGCCGACTTCTACAAGCCGGCGCACGCGCTGATCTTCGACGCGATCCTGGACCTGTACTCCCGCGGCGAGCCGGCCGACACGGTCACCGTCTCGGCCGAGCTGGAACGGGCCGGCACGCTGGGCCGGGTCGGCGGTTCGGTCTACCTGCACACCCTGATCGCCTCCGTGCCGACCGCGGCCAACGCCGGCTTCTACGCCCGGATCGTCGCCGAGAAGGCCATCCTGCGGCGGCTGGTGGAGGCCGGCACCCGGATCGTCCAGCTGGGTTACGGCGGTAACGACGGCGACATGGGCGGCGGCGAGGTCGACGAGATCGTCGACCGCGCCCAGGCCGAGATCTACGACGTCACCGAGCGGCGCACCTCCGAGGACTACGTGGTCCTGGAGGAGCTGCTGCAGCCGACCATGGACGAGATCGACGCGATCGCGGCCCAGGGCGGCCGGTCGGCCGGCGTGCCCACCGGGTTCGCCGACCTGGACAACCTGACCAACGGGTTCCACCCGGGGCAGATGATCATCGTCGCGGCCCGCCCCGGCATCGGCAAGGCGCTGGCCCTGGACACCCCGCTGGTGACCCCGGACGGCTGGACCACGATGGGCCGGGTGGCGGTCGGCGACCGGTTGATCGGCGCCGACGGGCGGCCCACGACGGTCGTCGCGGCAACCGAGGTGATGGTCGGCCGGCCGTGCTTCGAGATCGAGTTCTCCGACGGCGAGGTCATCGTCGCCGACGCCGACCACCAGTGGCGGACCTGGGACGCGGCCGATCGCCGCCGGCTCGACGGGCGGCACGACGCCCGCTTCGGCTGGCCGGGTGCGGCCCGCACGGCCGACCCCGGGGCCGACGTCCCGGTCGCGCCGACCCGGACCACGGCGGAGCTGGCCCGCAGCGTCTACGACGGTTCGCGCCTCAACCACTGCGTGCCGACCTGCGCCCCGCTGGCCGCGCCCGAGCGGGCGCTGCCCCTCGATCCGTGGGTGCTGGGTTACCTGCTCGGCGGGGGCGGGGCGGACGCGCCGGGCACCGTCGGCTGTGACCCGGCCGACCGCGAGTGGGTGATGAAGGAGTTCGACCGGCTCGGGGTCCACGTGCGGGTCGGTGACCGGACCGACCGGTTCGCCGTCGACGGGCTGGAGGACACCTGGCTCGAGCTGTCCCTGCACCGTCGGGCCCAGGTCCCCTCCGCCTACCTGCGGGCCTCGGCCGACCAACGGGCCGCGCTGATCCAGGGCCTGATGGACCGCGCCGGCGACGTCGACCGTCAGGGCCGGTACCGCTGGAGCACCACCAACATCGAGCTCGCCTGCGGCGTGCGGGAGCTGCTGTCGGCGCAAGGGTGCGCCACGACGATGCACCGGAGGTACCTGAGCCATGAGGGTCATCCCCGCCCGCCCGTGTGGGAGATCGTGGTCCGCTCCCGCTCCGGCCTCACCCGCCTCCCACGCAAGGCCTGCGCGGTCGACACGGCCTGGCACCGGGACCACGAGAGCCATTTCGTCGTCGACGTGCGGCCCGTGCCCAGCGTGCCGGTCCGCTGCGTGCAGGTGGACAACGCCGACCATCTCTACCTAGCCGGCCGGGCCATGGTGCCCACCCACAACTCGACGCTCGCGCTGGACATCGCCCGGCACGCGTCCGTCAAGCACCACCTGACGTCGGCCATCTTCTCGCTCGAGATGAGCAAGAACGAGATCACCATGCGGCTGCTGTCCGCCGAGGCCGGCATCCGCCTGTCCCACATGCGGGCCGGCACCATGAGCGAGCAGGACTGGCAGAAGATCGTCCGCCGGATGTCGGAGATCTCCGACGCGCCGCTGTACATCGACGATTCCCCGAACATGACCATGATGGAGATCCGGGCCAAGGCGCGGCGGCTCAAGCAGCGGCACGACCTGAAGCTGGTCGTCCTGGACTACCTGCAGCTGATGACCTCGGGCAAGCGGGTGGAGTCCCGCCAGCAGGAGGTCAGCGAGTTCTCCCGGCAGATGAAGCTGCTGGCCAAGGAGCTCGAGGTGCCGGTCATCGCGATCAGCCAGCTCAACCGTGGCCCCGAGCAACGCACCGACAAGCGGCCGATGCTCTCGGACCTGCGCGAGTCCGGCTCGCTCGAGCAGGACGCCGACATGGTGATCATGGTCCACCGCCCCGACGCGTGGGAGGCCGACGACCCCCGCGCCGGCGAGGCCGACCTCATCATCGCCAAGCACCGAAACGGCCCGACCACCACCATCGCGGTGGCGCACCAGCTGCACTATTCCCGCTTCGCCGATCTGGCCGGGTGATCGCCATGGAGCCGCGCATCAGCCTGCTCACCCTGGGGGTGCGCGATCTCGCCCGGTCGCGGGCGTTCTACGAGGCGCTGGGTTTCGTCGCGTCCTCGTCGAGCAACGAGAACGTGGCGTTCTTCCGGGCCGGCGGCGTCGTGCTCGGGCTGTTCGGGTGGGACGAGCTGGCGCAGGACGCCGGTGTCCCGCCGGCCGGTGACGGGTTCCGCGGCGTCACCCTGGCGCACAACGTGCGGGAACGGGAGGACGTCGCCCCCACGCTCGCGGCCGCGCAGGCGGCCGGCGGCCGGATCGTCACACCCGCCCACGATGTGTTCTGGGGCGGCCACAACGGGTACTTCGCGGATCCGGACGGCCACCTCTGGGAGGTCGCCTGGAACCCGTTCTTCCCGCTGGCCGCCGACGGCTCGGTACAGCTGCCCGACTGAGGGTCGCCGCGCGGTCGCCGGGCCGGGCGCTACTCGGTGGCGGTGATCGGCGACTCGGCCAGCGCCGCGTCGACCACCAGGCCGATCCCGGCGCCGACCAGCCAGATGTCCTTGGCCGGCGCGACGCCCTCGGCGGTCGGCCGCAGGTAGCGGTCGTGCCAGGCCGGGGTGCGCACGTACATGGCGGTCAGGGCGCCACCGAAGCCCAGCAGCGCGATGCCGGCCAGCCCGGCCGGCACCACCGGAGCCAGCAACGCGGCGCCGACGGCGATCTCGCCGGCCGCCAGGACCTTGGCGAACACGGTCGGCGGCATCCGCTTGACGAACGGCAGCGCGTTCGCCGCCGTCGAGTGCAACCAGGCGGCGGTGCCCTCGTCGGCGCCCAGTTTGTTCACGCCCGAATTGAGGATGTACGCGCCGGTGGCCAGACGGACCGGAGCGCGGCGAAGCTTGGCGGCCAGAGCCATGGGTCGAACCTCCGTGTGATCGGACAGCCTTCTCGGCAGACGGTGAACAGTGGGCCGTGACGGTCCCTTCGTACCCCCTCGGCGCCGGGGTGAATCGACCGGCCCCCGGGTGACCGCGGGCGAGGACCCGCCCCGTCCGGCCCCCGCGGGAGGGGACCGGCCCGGATCAGCGCACCGCGTACCTGGTCAGCACCACCCCGGAGCGGAACGGGCGAGCGTCGAGCAGGCGGATCCGATCGGGCGTCCACCCGTCGGGGAACAGGCGCCGGCCCCGGCCCTGCACCGCCGGGAAGGTCCACAGGTCGATCCGGTCGACCAGGCCGGCCCGGAACAGGGCATGGCTCAACCGGATGCTGCCGGTGACGACGATGTCCCGTCCCGGACCACGTTTGAGCTGGGCCACCGCCTCGATCGGATCCCCCGGCAGCACGGTGCTGTTCGCCCACTGCGGGTCGGTCATGGACCCGCTGACCACGTACTTGCGGATGCGGTTCAGCTCGTCGGTCACTCCGGTCCGGTCGTCGGTCTGCCGGGGCCAGTAGCCGCGGAAGTCCTCGAACGTGCGCCGGCCGAGCAGGATCGCGTCGCAGGCGGCGGATAGTCCGCGGGCCGCGGCCGCCTGGTCGGCGTCAGCGGCGCCGGCCTGCGGGTCGAACCAGTCGCCCAGCATCTCAACGGCGCCGTCGAGGGTGACGTTCTGGGTCACGGCCAGGGTGCGCATCGGACCTCCTCGGTCGCCGGACGGGTGCCCGCCGGTCCGGTACCCGGTCACCCCACCCGACACACCGGTTCCGGGCAGGATGGGCACATGAGCGCAGCGCCGGAGCCGGAAGGCATCACCGTGGTCGGTCGGGGTGCGGCCGCCGCCGCGGTCGATCGGGTCACGATCTCGCTGGCCGTGGAGGTGGTGCGGGCCGAGCCGGGGGACGCCTGGACGGTCGCGTCGGGCACGGCGACCCGATTGCTGGCCGTCCTGGCCGACGACGGGGTGGACGCCCGTTCCGTCCGCACCTCCGACCTCACGCTCGGCCCGCGGGTCGAGTTCCAGGGCAACCGCCAGCAGGTGGTCGGCTACCAGGCCGGCCAGCGGTTGACGGTGGTGCGGGACGGCCTGCGCGGCATCGAGCGGCTGCTCACCGACGTCGCCGGGCTCGGCGGGGAGGGCGTCCGGATCGACGGGGTCTCGCTCACCCCCGGGCACCCGCAGGACGCCCTGACCCGGGCCCGGGACGCCGCCTTCGCCGACGCCGACGCGACCGCGCGCCAGCTGGCCCGGCTCGCCGGCCGCACGCTGGGCCGGGTCCGGTGGATCGACGAACGCCCGGCCCACGGTGGCCCCCGCCCGATGATGGCCATGCGGGCGGCCGCGGCCGAGAGCATGCCGGTGGCCACCGGCGACGCCGAGGTGAGCATCGAGATCACCGTCTGCCGGGAGTTCGCGGACTGATCAGCCGGCGCCGGGCAGCCGCCGGGCCAGGCCCCCGACCGCCGCCGTGAAGCAGTCCATCGGCGGGGTGACCAGGCCCGCTCCGACCTGGCCGGTACCGGCCACGCGGCCGGCCATGCCGGTGTTGATCTGCGGCAGGATCCCGGTCCGCAGCACCCGGGTGACGTCGATCCCGGTCGGTGAGCCGCGGAACTCCAGGATCGGGATCGCGAAGGCCGGGTTCTCCGCCTGGGTGATCTCGTACATCCGGCGGGTCACCGCCAGCGCGTCCGGCACGCTGCCGCCGACGAACCGGACGATCGCCGGTGCGGTGGCCATCGCCATGCCGCCCACGCCCATCGTCTCGGTGATCGCCGAGTCACCGATGTCGGGGTTCGCGTCCTCCGGCCCGAAACCGGGCAGGAACAGCCCGTCCGGGTCCAGCGCCGGGCCGGTGAACCACTCGTCACCGGTCCCGGAGACCCGGATGCCGAAGTCGGTGCCGTTGCGGCACATCGCCGTGACGATCGTGCTGCCCGGCACGTGCGCGGCGGCGTCGCCCATCAGCTTGCCGGCCGGCATGACCAGGTTGAGGAAGAAATGGTCGTTGGTGGAGACGAACCGCGCCACCTCGGCCACGTCGGCCGCCGGCCGGCCGGAGCCGATGAGCGCGGGCAGCAACTCGCGCAGCAGCATCAGGGTGCCGGCCCGGTTGCGGTTGTGGCCCTCGTCGCCCATCTGCACCATCTGGCCGACGATCGCCGTGATGTCGATCGGCCCGGCGGCGCGGACGGCGTCGGCCAGCGCCGGGCCGAGCACGGAGCCCATCCAGCGCAGCCGGTCGATCACCTCGGGTCCGTACGCGCCGTAGCGCAGCACCTTGCCCAGGCCCTCGTTCAGCGAGCAGAACGCGCGGGCCCCGGACTGCTCGTCGACCAGCTCGAACAGCCACATCGACGGGGAGATCACCCCCGCCATCGGGCCGACGGCGTGCCGGTCGTGGCACGGGGTCAGCTCGATCCCGTCCCCGGCGGCCAGCCGCGCCTGGGCCTGCGCCGGGTCGGCGGCCAGGCCCTCGAGGATCAGCGCCCCGATCAGCGCCCCCCGCAGCGGGCCGGACGCCCGGTCGAAGGTGATCGGCGGCCCGGCGTGGGCGAACTGGCCCGGCCGCAACCCGAGCGCCTCCGACGCGGGCCGGACGTCGACCAGTCGGGCCCGGACGCCCAGCATCCGCCGCACGGCCTCGGCGTTGGCGGTGGCCCGGCGCGGGTCGGCCAGCACGGCGTGCAGGGCGTCGGCGACCGCGGGCGCGGTCGCCGGCGGGCGGTAGTCCACCTCGACCGCCGTGACGGACTGGCCGCGCAGGGCGTCGGCGAGCAGGCCGATGCCGGCGCAGATCACCACGGCCGGGTTCGCGAGCAGGTCCGCGTCGACGGTGGGGGGGACCGCGTCGGGGGATGCGGTGCCGGGCGCCGGCGGCGGAGGCCCGGCCGGGCCGGGGGCGTTCGACGTTCCCCGGGCCGAGGGGCCGTCGGCGGGCCGGGCCGGTCCGGCGGCGGTCGCGGGTGGGTGCGGAGGTTCGGCCGGGGCGGGGGCGGCGGCTGGTCCGCGGGTGGCGGTGTCCGGAGCGGGGTCGACCGGGGTGGTCCGGTCGGCGCGGGCCAGAGCACCCGCGGCGCGGGCCGCCGCCGCGTTGGACAGATGGACCTGCGCCCCGGCCGCGGCCAGGGCGGTCGCCTGCCGGTCGCGGTCCTGCGGGTCGCCCGCGGTGCCGCACAGCGCCACGACCACCGACAGCGCCCGCCCGTCCCGGGCGGCGGTCTCGATCCCGGCCCGGATCGCCGGGGCCAGGGTGACGGCCGGATCCGGGTCGGCGCCGTGCCCGAGCACCACGTCGAGCAGCACGACCGCGACGTCCGGATCGGCCGCCTGCTCGGCCAGCAGGGCCAGCCGCAGGGTCGGATCGATCATCGGGTGCGGGCGACCCACGGTGAACTCGTCGTCCCCGAGGTCCACGACCGCGTGGCCGAGCCGCGGCCGGGCCGCCCGCCCGGGTTCCGCTGCCGCGCGGACGATCTCGTCGACTCCCGTCCCGGGCGTCACATCCGGGGGGAGTTGATCCGCGCCGGCGTTGTTGATCCGCGCGGGGAGGGGCAGGGTGGCGGCGACGGTGCCGAGCCGGTCGGCGAGGACGAGCCGCGCCTCCTGGGCCAGCGTGCCGCCCGCGTAGAGGCCGCGCAGCCGGCCGGACCCGGCCGCGGTGGCGGCAGGTCCGGCGGGCGCGGCGGGCGCGGCGGTGTCCGGGGATGGGGCGGGCGCCGCGGTGGCGGGGGATCCGGCGGACGCCCCGGCCGTATCCGGGACGCCGGCGGCCGCCCGGCCCCAGGTGGGCCAGGCCGGCACCGGGGCGCCGACCGCCGCGATGAGGTGCTCGGCGGCCGCGGTGATGTCCGGCCGACCGGCACCGATCACCAGCAGGGTGACCGGGGTGGCCAGCGTGGCGGCCAGGGCGGCCAGGTCGGCGGCCACCTGCGGGTCGGCCGGCGTGGAGATCACCGCGATGTGGTCGGTGCCCGGGTCGGCGTCCAGCCGGGCGAGGGCGGCCCGCGTGCTGCGGCCGGCCACCGCTGCCGAC
>NZ_JBMDXT010000478.1:0-4848 GCF_048594475.1 Nakamurella sp.
TGGCCCGGCCGAACACCTTGAGCGTGGGCAGACCGGCGACGACGTCGGTGAAGTGGGTGGCCAGCCGGGCCAGGCTGGCCCACTTGGCCCGGGTCTGCCGGTCGGTGTACCAGCCGACCAGGGCCATGAACAGCGGGATCAGCGGCAACGTGACGAGCACGATGATGCCGCTGGTCAGGTCCGCGCTGAACAGGTAGACCAGCATGACCACCGGCACCACCACGGACAGCGCCAGCTGCGGCAGGTACCGGGCCAGGTAGGTGTGCAGGGACTCGACCCCGGTGGTGGCCAGCACCGCCAGCCGGCCGCCGTGCTCGGCCGAGCGCCAGCGGGGGCCGAGCGCGGCGGCGTGCCCGAGCAGGTCGCGGCGCAGCCCGGCGGTCACCGCCGACGCGCTGCGGCCGGCGATCTCCTCGGCCGCCCAGGCCAGCCCCGCCCGCACCGCGATCACCCCGGCCAGGACCGCGAGCCGGACCGCCAGGTCGTCCGGCTCGACCCCACCGATGATGACGTCGGCCAGGATGCCGGCGATCAGCACGGCCTGGACGACGACCACGACGGCCGACGCCAGGCCGAGGGCGACGGAGACGACCAGCAGCCGCCGGACGCCCGCGGCGTACCGGGTGAGGCGGGGGTCGAGTGGTCTCACGGCACCAGTGAAACAGAGGGAGCCGACAGCGGGTGTGTGCTGCGGCGCGGCGGCGTCGGCCCCGGGTGGTCCGATCCGCTGGTTTCGACCCGATCGTTGCGGGGTAACTCACTCCGATGACATGTGGGGGGTTCACCGTCGGGTCCGCCGGGGTGACGACGAACCGAAGGAGCATGCGTGATCGGCACGGTCGGTGACACGAAGATCGGCACGGGACACCGGGGGTCCGCCGGCCGGCCGGAGTTCGTTCCCCGGCAGCGCGTGCCCTCGATGCTCGCCGACCGGCCCGGCCGGCCCGGCTCGAGCGGCCCGGTGGGCGCGATGGTCGTGCTCGTCGCGGATCCACTCCGGGACAGCCGGGAGCGGCTCGCCGCGGGGCTGGCCGCGGCCGGGGCGGCCCGGGTCATCCAGGCCGACACCGTCGCCGCGGTCGAGGCGTTGGTCGCCGGCGGCCCGGGCGGCCACCTCGCGCTCGTCAGCCTGGGCTTCGGCACGCCGGCTCCCCGGCTGATCGGCGACCTGGCGCAGGTGCCCTGGGCCCGCGTCATCGCGCTGGCCCTGTCCCCCGATCCGGCCCCGCTGCTGGGCGCGCTGTCGGCGGGGGCCACGGGCGTCCTGCGCGGGCATCCCGGCCGGGTCGATCCCGACCTGCCGGCCCGCCTGGGCCGGCTCACCCCGCGCGAGCTGGAGGTCCTGCGGCTGGTCGCCGACGGGCGGTCGAACAAGTGGATCGCCGAGTCCCTGTCGCTGTCGGCCCTGACGGTCAAGAGCCATCTGTCCCGGATCAGCCGCAAGCTGGGCACGGGCGACCGCTCCCACCAGGTGGCCGTGGCCATGCGGGCCGGCCTCCTGCTCTGACCTACCGGCCCGGACCGGCCGCGGCGGTGTCCGCCCGGGTCCCGCTGCTCGCACACGTCAGTGCGTGGGCACCGAGGTCGGCGACTCGGGGATCTGCTTGGTCGAGATGCGCTTGCGGAAGATCCAGTAGCTCCAGGCCTGGTAGGCCAGGATCAGCGGGACGAACAGCAGCGCGATCCAGCTCATCAGGGTGAGCGTGTACGGGGTCGACGCCGCATTCTCGATGGTCAGCGAGAACGCCGGGTCGATGGTCGACGGGAAGACGTTCGGGTAGATCGAGGCGAACCACGACGTCACCAGCATGGCGGTGGACACGGCCGAGGCCAGGAAGGCCCAGCCGTCCCGGTCGGCCCGGGTCAGCAGCACCGCCGCCAGCATCGAAACGACGGCGATCGCCCCGAGCACCATCGACCCGGTCGTGCCGCGAATGGACTGCTGCCAGATCACCGCACCGGCCATCACCACCAGCGCCACCGGTCCGAGCCGGACGGCCAGCTTCTGCGCGCGCTCGCGCACGTCCTGGGTGGTCTTCAGGGCCAGGTAGATCGACCCGTGGGTCAGGAACAGCAGCAGCGTCGTCGCGCCCATCAGCAGCGCGAACGGGTTCAGCAGGTCCAGGAACGTGCCGACGTACTCGTGGTCGGCGTCCAGAGCCACGCCGCGGACGATGTTGCCGAACGCCACCCCCCACAGCAGGGCCAGGCCCCAGGAGGTGATCAGGATGGACCAGTCCCAGCGCGCCCGCCACTGGTCCGAGTGGCCCTTGCCGCGGTACTCGAACGCGACGCCGCGGACGATCAGCAGGACCAGGATCAGCACCAGGGCCAGGTAGAAGCCGGAGAACATCGACGCGTACCACTCGGGGAACGCGGCGAAGGTCGCGCCGCCCGCGGTCAGCAACCACACCTCGTTGGCGTCCCAGACCGGCCCGATCGTGTTGATCAGGACCCGCCGGCCCTTCTCGTTCTTCCCGACGATCCGCAGCAGGGCGCCGACGCCGAAGTCGAAGCCCTCGAGCACGAAGTACCCGATCCACAGGACCGCGATGAGAACGAACCACAGGTTGTTGAGGAACACGGTTGACCGCTCCTAGTGCAGGTTGCTGGACGGCAGGCAGAGGGTGGGCCGCTAGTAGGCGAACGCGAGCGGCTTCTCCTCCTCCTCCGCGTCCTGGTCGGCCGGCTTGTCGGGGCCGCCGAAGCCGCCGCCGCGCGGGGTCCGCCGGCGGATCGACGCCAACGCCTCCGCCTCGCTCGGTGGGCCGATCTTGACGTACTTGACGACCAGCCCGACCTCGATCACCGCGAGGATCCCGTACAGCAGGGTGAAGATGATCAACGAGGTGAGCACCGACGCGCCGGTCACCGAGGGTGAGACGGAGTCCGCGGTCCGGTAGAGGCCGACCACCGTCCAGGGCTGGCGGCCCCTCTCGGTGAAGATCCAGCCGGCCGAATGGCCGACGACCGGCCCGGCGATGGCGAACATCGCCAGCAGCCAGACGGTCTTGGATTTCGGGAGCCGGCCCTTGCGGGTCAGCCACAGGCCGACGATCGAGACCAGCAGCATCACGAAGCCGGCGCCCATCATCAGCCGGAACATCCAGTAGGTCACGGGGATGTTCGGCCGGTAGTCGCCCGGCCCGTACTTCTGCTCGAACTGCGCCTGCACGTCGTTGATGCCCTCGACGGTGCCGGAGAAGGACTCGGTGGCCATGAAGGACAGCACGCCGGGCACCCGGATCGAGAAGACCTCGGTCGACCCGTCGAGCGTGCCGATGGTGAACAGCGAGAACGAGGCGCCCTCGGTGGTGTCCCACAGGGCCTCGGCGGCCGCCATCTTCATCGGCTGCACGTCGGTCATCACCTTGGCCAGCAGGTCGCCGGTGACGATCACGGCCAGCGAGCCGATGAGCATGCCGACCAGCCCGAACCGCACCGCCGGCCGGAAGACCTCGACGTCGCGCTTCTTCATCAGGAAGTAGGAGGAGATGCCCGCGAACATGGCCGCGCCGGAGAGCACCGCACCGGCGATGACGTGCGAGTACGCCCACATGTTCAGCGGCTGGAACAGCACGGCGCCGATGTCGTTCATCTCCGCCCGGCTGCGGTCGGCGTTGACCGTGATGCCCACCGGGTGCTGCATGAACGAGTTGGCCGACATGATGAAGAACGCCGACAGCATGGTGCCGATGGAGACCAGCCAGATGGTCGCGCAGTGCAGGCGCGGTGAGAGCTTGTCCCATCCGAAGATCCACAGGCCCAGGAACGTCGACTCCAGGAAGAACGCCAGCAGCGCCTCCATGGCCAGCGGGGCGCCGAACACGTCGCCGACGAACCGCGAGTAGCTGGACCAGTTCATCCCGAACTGGAACTCCTGCACGATGCCGGTCACCACGCCGATGGCGAAGTTGATCAGGAAGATCTTGCCCCAGAACTTGGTCGCCCGCAGGTACACCGGCTTGCGGGTGCGCACCCAGGCGGTCTCGGTGATGGCGATGAAGAACGCCATGCCGATCGTGATCGGGACGAACAGGAAGTGGTACACGGTGGTGATGCCGAACTGCCAGCGCGCGACATTCAACGGATCCACGGCAGTCCTCCAAGCGATCAGGTCCAGCAGGTGTCCGGCGCGGCGGGCGGGCGTTCCGCGGCGGGCTCCAACTCTGTCAGAGCCTGCGCGGTGTCGTCGCGACGGAACAAGGACGAAAGTCCCGTCTCGAGTGTGAACCCACTCACCGGTCGACTGCTTGTTGTACCGCTCAGCGGGACCGGTCCGATGCGGTGTTCTACAACACGTCGGAGTTTAATCCCGAGCGGCAACCCGACCGCCGCTGCCGCGTCCGTCAGCCCGTCCGTGGACGCGCCGGGACGCGGTGTTCTACGCCACGGGCGAATTCCCGCCGTCCACGGGGTCCCGGATGGCACGATGAGGGAGCCGGGGTTCCTCACGGAGCGGTCGATGCCCAGCACGGGTATCGAGCAACCCGTGACCGGGCTCCTGCATCCCGTACGTGGGGACAGTGATGTCTCGTTCCGATGGGAAGGACAGCGCCACGCACCACAACCCGTGAACGCGAAGTCGGACGTGAACGGTGACGACGGGGCCACCGCAGGTGGCCGCCAGATGAGAGGACGACAATGACCGACACTCTTGCCAGTCCAGCTGCACTCACCGCCGCCGACCGCTGCGACCGGTGCGGGGCCGCTGCCCGGGTCCGCGCCGTGCTCTCCACGGGCGGCGAGCTGCTCTTCTGCAACCACCACGCCAAGGAGCACAGCGCCCGGCTCGAGCAGCTGGCCGCGGTGATCCACCGCTCCCGCGACGAGCAGTAGTCGCCGCAC
>NZ_JBMDXT010000479.1:0-6686 GCF_048594475.1 Nakamurella sp.
AAGACGGGGCTCGCCGGTACGACATCACCGCAATAGCCGAGGCTGCGTCCCCCTGCGCTGAGATGGCACCAGATGCCGCCGACGACATGACCGCTGCGGCCGCCGCCGTCGCGGCCATGAGCCCCGCCGAGCGGGCCGGCACGGTGGTGATGGCCAGCTCGGCCGACGCGGTCGGCACCGATCTGGTCGCCCGACTGCACCTGGGCGGGGTCATCCTCATGGGGTCCAAGGGCACCATCGACGGCACCTCCGGCGGCACCCCCGGCCAGGTCGCCGCCGTCGCGGCCGAGCTGCAGTCCCAGGTCCCGGACGGGCAGGCGCCGGTGCTGATCGGCACCGACCAGGAATCCGGGCTGGTCACCCGCCTGGTCAACGGCTTCACCGACTTCCCGGGCGCGGACGAGCTGTCCGCCATCGCCGACGTCGACACCGCCGACGCCCTGACCGAGCAGGTCACCGCGGCCAGCGCGGCCGAGATGCGGGCCGTCGGCGTGACCGTCGACTTCGCGCCGGACGCGGACGTGCTGCCGTCCGGCGGGGCGTCCGGGGTGGCCGGCCGCACCTTCGGCGCCGACCCCGAACGATCGGCGCGATTGGTCGCCGCGGCGGTCCGCGGGTACCAGCAGGGTGGCGTCGCCGCCACCATCAAGCACTTCCCGGGCATCGGCCGGACCGCGACCGACACGCACGAGGCGCTACCGACACTGACCACCGACTGCGCGGAATGGAACGCCGTCGAAGCGGTGCCGATGCGGGGCGGGGTGGACGCCGGGGTGGCCCTGGTGATGACCGGACACATCGACCTGCCGGCGGTGGGCACCGGCGGGACGTCGTCGGCGCTGTCGTCCGCGGTGGTCACCGACCTGCTCAAGGGATCGGGCGTCGCCGGCTGCCAGGGCCTCGGCTTCCACGGCGTCGCGGTGTCCGACTCCTTCGAGATGGCGCCGGTGGTCGACAATTTCGGACCGGGCGAGGCGGCGTGGCGGGGGATCGCGGCCGGCCAGGACCTCGTCCTCATGCCGTCCGACCCGGCCGCCGCGGTGGCCGGCATCGCCGCGGCGGTCGAGAGCGGTCAGCTGCCGGCCGACCGGCTGGCCGACGCCGCGACCCGGGTCTACGCGCTGCGGCTGGCCCTGGGCCGGGTGCCGGTGCCGGGGCTGGACACGGTCGGCTCCGCCGAACATGAGGCGATCGCGGCGACGGCGCGCGCGGCCGGGTAGCCGGCCGCGCGGGCGAGACCGCCATCGAGCACGTCGCGGGTGGTCCGGACGATGACGCGGGGATGGAGGAGCCGGCCCCTCGACCGGCCCGCGGCGTCAGCCGGTGCCCAGCCGATCCCTAGCCGATCGCGGTACCGGCCGGTACCGGGGTGACCGTCGCGCCGCGGCCGCCGTCCCGGTGCACCAGCCACGCGTGCCCGCGTCCGCCCACCGCCAGCCGGCCGTCCGCGCCGACCGTCACCAGAGTGTTCTCGTCGATGCCCAGACCGTTCCCGGCCGCCGCGCCCCGGACGGCCTGGACGAGCCGGGGGAGCGTGCCCCACTGCGCGCAGTGCACGTCGATGGACCAGCGGGTCAGCCCGAGGCCGGGCACGACCGTCAGCTCGTCCAGGTCCTCGGCGGTGTCCTCCGGGCAGATCGCGACTCCGCCGTCCCGCCACCCGCCGACGATCGCCCGGCCGGCGGCGATCGCGGCGCCGGCCGAGAAGCCGGCGTACGGCCGGCCGCCCTGGGTGAGCCAGCTCCGGATGGCGTCCGCGGCGGGCACCAGCGCGTCGGCGTACCCGGGGGTCAGGCCGCCGCCGACCAGCAGGGCGTCGGCATCGTCCAGGGCGGCCGGGTCGAACGCGGCTCCCACGGCGACCGGCCGCGGCCGGAGGCGGCACGGGGCCACTCCGGTCAGCACCCGCTCCCATTGCGCGAACCGGTCCGCCGCATCGCCCTCGTCGAGCACGACGCAGGCCACCGCCGGCGGGCCGCCGGCCCGGGCGGTCGCCTCGGCCAGGAACGGTCCGTAGACGTCGGCCGCGGCGTCCGGGTCCCAGCCGCCGCCGATCAGGTGCAGGTTCGTCATCGCCCCCGCACCTACAGCGGGATGTTGCCGTGGCTGCCCCGGCCGGCCGGCGCGGCGGCGAGCGCCTCGGCGAGTTTGCGCCGGGTCTCCGCGGGCGTGATGACCTCGTCGACGACGCCGAGCTCGAGCGCCCGGTGCACACCGCCCGCGATCTTCTCGTGCTCGGCGGCCAGCTGGGTGTGCAGGGCCTCGCGCTGCTCGACCGGCGCGGCGGCCAGCTTGCGGCGGTGCAGGATGCCCACGGCGGCCTTGGCGCCCATCACCGCGATCTCCGCGTTCGGCCAGGCGAACACGGCGGTCGCGCCCAGGGAGCGGGAGTTCATCGCGACGTACGCGCCGCCGTAGGCCTTGCGGGTCACCAGCGTCACCCGCGGGACGACGGCCTCGGCGAAGGCGTGCAGCAGCTTCGCGCCCCGCCGGACCACCCCGTCCCACTCCTGCCCGACGCCGGGAAGGTAGCCGGGCACGTCGACGATCACCAGCAGCGGGATGCCGAAGGAATCGCACATCCGGACGAACCGGGAGGCCTTCTCGGCCGACTGCGAGTCCAGGCACCCGCCCAGCCGCAGCGGGTTGTTGGCCACCACCCCGAGCGAGCGGCCGGCCAGCCGACCCAGCCCGATGACGATGTTGGGCGACCACTTGGCCTGCAGTTCCTCGATCGGCCCGTCCAGGATGCGGTCGATCAGCGGGCGCACCGGGTAGGCCCGGTTGGCCCGCTCGGGCAGCACCCCGGCCAGGTCCGGATCGTCCGGGATGCCGCTGACGCCGGCGATGCCCGGCTGGGTGAAGATGCCGGTGACCCGGCGGGCGCGGGCCAGGGCATCGGCCTCGTCGTCGGCGACGATGTGCACCACCCCGGACTTGCGGTGGTGGGCGGTGGGCCCGCCGAGCGATTCCATGTCGACGTCCTCGCCGGTCACCGAGCGGACCACGTCCGGACCGGTGACGAACACCCGGCCGTCCGGGGCCATGATCACGATGTCGGTCAGCGCCGGCCCGTAGGCGGCGCCGCCGGCGGCCGGGCCGAGGACGACGGAGATCTGCGGCACCCGGCCGGAGGCGCGGATCATCGCCGCGAACACCTGGCCGACGCCGTCCAGGGCCTGCACGCCCTCGGCCAGCCGCGCGCCGCCGGAGTGCCACAGGCCGATCACCGGGGTGCGCTCGCGCAGGGCGACCTCGATGGCGTCGACGATGTGCGCGCAGCCCTCCCACCCCATCGCGCCGCCCATCCGGGTGGCGTCGGTGCAGTAGGCGACGACCTTGGAGCCGTCGATCCGGCCGCGGACGGCGACCACGCCGGAGGTGTCGGTGGTGTGCAGCGGCACGACGGTGCCCGGGTCCATCAGCGCGGACAGCCGGACCAGCGGCTCCCGGGGGTCGAGCGCGCGGGGCGCCTTGACCGGCGCCGGGTCCACGCTTGCCGGGTCCGCGTTCGCCGGATCCGCGTTCGCCGGATCCACGGTCGCCGGGTCGGCGCTCGCGGCGTCGGCCGTATCGGCGGGCGACTCGCCGGTCGGACCGGCGGGGGCGGCGCTGGGCGCGGCCGGCTGGGCCGGCAGGTCGGTGTGGGGCAGGACAGCGGTCATGGTCCACTCCTGACGCGCCGCCGTGCGCGGCGCCGTTGCCGAGTTGGATGTGCGTTCACCGGAGCAGAACGCGGGTACGCCGAAGACGCGGGACGTCCCGGTGGGGTGGTGCGGCCCGGCGGTCGGTGCCGGGCCCGGTCGTGCGGTCGCGCTGCGGTGCGCCGGGCGGCGGGTCAGGCCGCGGTGAAGATCAGCGCGACGTTGTGCCCGCCGAAGCCGAACGAGTCGTTCAGCGCGGCGGTGAGGGTGACCTCGCGGTTCTCGGTGGCCACGTCGACCTTGATCTCGGGGTCGATCGTGGTGATGTTGCGGGAGCCGGGGACGACCCCGTCGCGGACGGCCAGCATGGTGGCGATGGCCTCCAGCGAGCCGGCGGCGCCCAGCATGTGGCCGGTCATCGACTTGGTCGAGGTGACGACCGGGTGGCCGCCGACCGACCGCAGGATCGTGTTGGATTCGGCGATGTCGCCGACCGGGGTCGAGGTGGCGTGCGCGTTGACGTGCCCGATGTCCAGGGGGGACAGGTCGGCACTGCGCAGCGCCTTGGCGATCGCCCGGCTCGAGCCCTCGCCCTCGGGCTCGGGGGCGGTGATGTGGTACGCGTCGTTGGACATGCCGATGCCGGCCAGCCGGCCGTAGATCTTCGCCCCACGCGCCTTGGCGTGGGCCTCGCGCTCGAGCACCATGATGCCGGCGCCCTCGCCCAGGACGAAGCCGTCGCGGTCGACGTCGAACGGCCGGGACGCGGTCAGCGGGTCGTCGTTGCGGGTGCTCATCGCCCGCATCTGGGAGAAGCCGGCCATCGGCAGCGGGTGCACGCAGGCCTCGGCGCCCCCGGCGATGGCCACGTCCAGCTCGCCGGACTTGATCATGCGATAGGCCCAGGCCAGGCCCTCGGCGCCGGACGCGCAGGCCGATACCGGGGCGTGCACGCCGCCCCGGGCCTTGGCCCACAGGCCGACGGCCGCGGCCGGGCCGTTGGGCATCAGCATCGGCACGGTCAGCACCGCGACCTTGCGGACGCCGTCCTGCTCCAGGATGTCGTCCTGCCCGAGCAGGGTCAGCGCCCCGCCGATGCCGGTGCCGATGACCACGCCGAGCCGTTCCAGGTCCATCTCCGGCGCGCCGGCGTCGGCCCAGGCCTCGCGGGCCGCGACGAGCGCGACCTGCTGGCACCGGTCCAGCCGGCGGGCCTCCACCCGGGACAGGACCTCGCTCGGGTCGACGACCAGCGGCGCGTAGATGCGCACGGGCAGGTCGTACTGCTCGGCCCACGGCTCGGTCAGCGGCTTGACGCCGATGGTGCCGTCCAGCAGCGCCTGCCAGGTTTCCGGCGCCGTGCCGCCGATCGGCGTGGTCGCGCCGATACCGGTGACGACGACGTCGTGATCGGAGCTCATGGCGGGGGTCCCTTCGGGGAGGAGATGGCGGGCGGTGCGGGTCGGGTGATGCGGGTGCTGCCGGTGCCCCGGCCGCGCGGGATCGGCGGCCGGGCGCGAGCCGTCAGGACTTGTTGGCCTCGATGTAGGCGACGGCGTCGCCCACGGTCTTGAGGTTGGCCAGCTCGTCGTCCGGGATCTTCACGCCGAACTTGTCCTCGGCCTGCACCGCGATCTCGACCATGGACAGCGAGTCGATGTCCAGGTCGTCGGTGAAGGACTTGTCGGCGGTGACGTCGGCCGCGCTCACGCCGGCGACCTCTTCGACGATCTCGCCGAGTCCGGCGATGATGTCCTCGTTGCTCACGGGGTTTCCTTTCGGTTTCGGCCGTCCCCGGGTGGGTCTTCACACGGCCGCGGTTGGCAGGGCAACTGGGCATTCTGCCCCATTGCCTCAGGGGCAGACGAACACCTGGCTGGCGTAGGTCAGGCCGGCGCCGAAGGCGACGGACAGCACGACGTCCCCGGACCGGACCTCGCCGGCGGCCCGCATCCGATCGAGGGCGATCGGGATGGACGCCGAGGAGGTGTTGCCGGTGGTGACGATGTCGCGACCGACCTTGAGGTCCTCCCGGCCGCCCTCCTTGACGATCTTCTTCGCGATCGCGTCGATGATCCGCAGGTTGGCCTGGTGGGTGACCAGCACGTCGATGTCGCTCAGTTCCAGCCCGGCCGCCCGGGCCGCCCGGATCGCGACCGGCGCGATCGCGGTGGTGGCCCAGCGGAAGACGGTCTGGCCCTCCTGGATGAAGTGACCGGTGCGGCCCTCGATCCGGATGGTCTGGGTGTGGTTCTCGTCGCTGCCCCACTGGACCGGGCCGATGCCCGGCTCGTCGGTGGCGGAGACGACGACCGCGCCAGCCCCGTCGGCGAAGATGATCGCCGTCGCCCGGTCGTCCGGCTTGGTCCAGTCGGTGAGCTTCTCCGACCCGACCACCAGCACGTTGCGCGACGCGCCGGTGCGCACCGCCTGGTCGGCGGCGGCCAGCGCGTAGCAGAACCCGGCGCAGGCGGCGTTGATGTCGAACGAGCCGGGGGCGTGGATGCCCAGCAGGTTGGCGATCTGGGTGGAGGCGTGCGGCGCCGGCGAGTCGACGCTGCAGGTCGCGGTGATCACCGTGTCGATCTGCTCGGGCTGCAGGCCGGCCTCGGCCAGAGCCTGGGCCCCGGCCTGCGCGCCCATGCTGGCCACCGACTCGTCGGCGGCGGCGAACCGGCGCTCGGCGATGCCGACCCGGGCCCGGATCCACTCGTCGTCGGTCTCCATGATCCGGGCGAGATCGTGGTTGGTGACGACCCTGTCGGGCCGGTAGTGGCCCAGCCCGACGATCTTCGAGCCGGGTGATCCGGGGGCGGTCCGGATGGTCGCGCTCACGCTTGCTTCACCCCCGCGTGCTCGGCCGCGAACGCCGCGGCGGCGTCCAGGTCGGCGGGCGTCTTGAGGGCCATGGTGGCCACCCCCTTGAGATCACGCTTGACGAGTCCGACCAGCGTCCCAGCCGGCGGCAGTTCCAGCACGCCGGTGACGCCCAGGCCGGCCAGCGTCTGCATGCAGCTGTCCCAGCGGACGGGGTGGGTGACC
>NZ_JBMDXT010000048.1:0-2166 GCF_048594475.1 Nakamurella sp.
CAAGTACAAGGACGGGGTCATCACCCGCCTGTACAAGGGCCTGCAGGGCCTGATCAAGTCCCGCGGCATCACCGTGGTGGAGGGCACCGGCACGTTCGTCGGCCCGAACACCGTGGTCGTGGGCAACGACCGGTACATCGGTAAGGACGTCGTCCTGGCCACCGGTTCCTACTCGCGGTCGCTGCCGGGCCTGGAGATCGAGGGCCGGGTGATCACCTCCACCCAGGCGCTGAGCCTGGAGTGGGTGCCCGAGACGGCGATCGTGCTGGGCGGCGGCGTCATCGGCGTGGAGTTCGCCTCCACCTGGGCCTCCTTCGGCACCGACGTCACCATCGTCGAGGCCCTGCCCACCCTGGTCCCGCTCGAGGACCCGTGGGCGGCCAAGCTCGTCGAGCGGGCGTTCCGCAAGCGCAAGATCGGCTTCAAGACCGGCGTCCGGTTCAAGAGCGTGACCCAGGACGACTCCGGCGTGACCGTCCTGCTCGAGGACGGCACCGAGCTCAAGGCCGACCTGCTGCTGGTCGCCGTCGGCCGCGGGCCGGCCACCGCCGGCTGCGGGTACGAGGAAGCCGGCATCACCATGGACCGCGGCTTCGTCATCACCGACGAGCGCCTGCACACCAACCTGCCGCACGTCTACGCGGTCGGCGACATCGTTCCCGGGCTGCAGCTGGCCCACCGTGGCTTCCAGCAGGGCATCTTCGTCGCCGAGGAGATCGCCGGCCTCAACCCGGTCGTCATCCCCGACGAGAAGATCCCGAAGATCACCTACTGCGACCCCAACGTCGCCTCCGTCGGCGTCACCGAGGCCGTCGCGCAGGAGCGGTACGGCAAGGACAAGGTCGAGTCCTACGTCTACGACCTGGGCGGCAACGGCAAGTCGCAGATCCTCAAGACCGCCGGCGGGATCAAGGTCGTCCGGGTCAAGGAGGGTCCGATCGTCGGCGTGCACATGGTCGGCGCGCGGATCGGCGAGCTGATCGGCGAGGCCCAGCTGGTCGTCGGCTGGGAGGCGCACCCCGAGGACGTCGCCCCGATGATCCACGGCCACCCCTCGCAGTACGAGGCCTTCGGCGAGGCGATGCTGGCCATGGCCGGCAAGCCGCTGCACGTGCACGACTGATCCGGTCCCGGCCGCCGCGACCACCCGCGACGCGGCGGCCGGAACCGATCGCCCGCAGACCAACCGCAGACCCGGTCACCCAGCAAGGAGAGCAACACCCATGTCCCACTCCGTCCAGATGCCCGCGCTCGGGGAGAGCGTCACCGAGGGCACCGTCACCCGATGGCTCAAGAACGTGGGCGATCAGGTCGAGGTCGACGAGCCCTTGCTGGAGGTCTCGACCGACAAGGTCGACACCGAGATCCCCGCCCCCTACAGCGGGGTGCTGGAGAAGATCCTGGTCGGCGAGGACGAGACCGCCGATGTCGGCGCGGAGCTGGCCATCATCGGTGACGGGTCGGGCGCCGCCGCCGAGCCGGCCGCCGCCCCCGCGCCGGAGCCGGAGGCCGCTCCGGCCGCCGAGGCGGCGCCGGCGGAGGCACCGTCCACCGAGGCCGAGGTCCCGGCCGAGAAGCCCAAGGCCGCCACCGGGTCCGCCGCCTCCGGCACCTCGGTCAAGCTGCCGGAGATGGGCGAATCGGTCACCGAGGGCACCGTCACCCGTTGGCTCAAGGCCGTCGGCGACGAGGTCGCGGTGGACGAGCCGCTGGTCGAGGTCTCCACCGACAAGGTCGACACCGAGGTGCCCTCGCCCGTGGCCGGCACCCTGCTGGAGATCAGCGTCGGCGAGGACGAGACGATCGAGGTCGGCGGGCAGCTGGGCATCATCGGCGACGCGTCGGCGGCGCCCGCCCCGGAGCCCGAGCCCGCGCCCGCGCCCGCGCCGAAGGCCGAGGCCCCCAAGGCGCAGGCTCCGAAGCCGGCCGCCGCTCCCCCGCCGCCCGCGGCGCCGGCCAAGCCGGTCTCGGCGCTGCCGCCCGAGCGGGTGCCGGAGGGCACCTACGTCACCCCGGTGATCCGCAAGCTGGCCGCGGACGCCGGTGTGGACCTGGCCTCCGTCAAGGGGACCGGCGTGGGCGGCCGCATCCGCCGCGAGGACGTGCAGGCCGCCGCCGAGGCGGACCAGCCCGAGCGTCTCGTCACCTACCCGGGCGACGACCGGC
>NZ_JBMDXT010000480.1:0-11712 GCF_048594475.1 Nakamurella sp.
GGGGGGGGGGTGTTGGGGGGGGGGCTCCCCCGTGTGGGGTCCGGGGGGGTGGTGGGGCGGGGGGGGCATCGCTGGGGGTCGGGTGGCGCAACGGTGGGCGGGCCCGCTACTGGGCGGCCAGGTACGCCCGCCAGCCGCCGAAAGCGGTGATGTCGGTGAGGTCCTCGTCGTCGAGGGCGGAGGTGTCGGCCACGAAGCCGATCTCGGTGCTGCCGTCGGCCAGCTCCACCCGGCCCAGGCAGACCGACCGGCTGGACCGGGCCAGGATGTCCGGCAGCGCGGCGGCCGGCAGCCGCCAGGTCTCGACCTCGATGGCGGCGCCGCCGCCGGGGGCGGTGACCAGCACCGGCACCGGCGAGGTTCCGCCGGTGCGCAGCAGCCGGTACCGCGGCGCGGTGACGGTGCGGGTGAGCACGTGGCCGCCGTGTTCGAGCAGGTCCCGGCTGCGCGGCTGGCCGGCCAGGTGGTGGCCGACCACGACCAGGGTCGCGGCGTCCGGGGCCCGGACGGCGGCGGCCGGGACCTCCACCGGCTGGCCGGCCAGCGCGCCGGCGACGGCCAGGACCCGGTCGTCGGCCAGCGCCGGGCCGAGCACCATCAGCGCGGCCGGACGGCCGTCGGCGGTCCGGCCGGCCGGGACGACGGCCCCGCACAGGTCGAGCAGGTTCCCGAAGTGGGTGTAGTGCCCGAGCATGGTGTTGGTGGCGATCGGGTCGGCCAGCACCTGGTCGACCGTGAAGGTGGTGCCGATCGCCGGCAGGACGAGCACGTCCATGTCCTGCCAGAGTCGCCGGACCTGGGCCTGCAACTGCCCGAGCCGGTGCTGGGCCCCGAACACGTCGACGGCCGAGTACGCCGCGCCGCTGTCCATGATCGTCCGGATGACCGGCAGCACCGAGTCCGGGTGGGCGGCCAGGAAGTCGCCGAACTCGGTCAGGCGTTCGGCCACCCAGGGGCCCTGGTAGAGCAGTTCGCCGGCGGCCAGGAACGGGCCGAACGGCGCGGTCACCACCCGGCCGAAGTCGCGGCCGATCCGGGACCGGGCGGCCAGATGGGCGTCCCGCATCGGCTCGTCGCCGAAGAACTCCAGCTCGCCGATGTCGGGCACTCCGATCCGCAGTTTTGCCGGGTCGGCGTTCTCGCGCACCCGGGGCCGGGTGAACGGGTCCCGGTCGTCGACGGCGGCGACCACGTCCAGCACCCGGGCGATGTCGGGCACGGACCGGGCCATCAGGCTGATGCAGTCCAGCGAGCGGCACGCCGGGACCAGGCCGACGGTGCTGATCAGGCCGCGCGAAGGCTTGAGCCCGACGATGCCGTTGAGGGCCGGCGGGACGCGGCCGGAGCCGGCGGTGTCGGTGGCCACGGCGAACGGCACCTCGCCCGACGCGACGGCCAGCGCCGACCCGGAGCTGGACCCGCCGGAGATCAGCCCGTTGCCGAACACGCTGCGCGGAACGCCGTACGGGGACCGGGTGCCGTTCAGGCCGGTGGCGAACTGGTCCAGATTGGTCTTGCCGACGTAGATCGCGCCGGCGTCCACCAGGCGCTGGACCACCGGCGCGGTCCGGTCCGCGACCGTGGCGTACTCGGGGCAGGCCACCGTCGTCGGGACCCCGGCGACGTCGATGCTGTCCTTGACCCCGAACGGGATGCCGTACAGCGGAAGGCTGCTCGGATCCGGGTGGGCCTCGAGCTGCTTGGCCCGGAGCAGCAGCTCGGACCGCTCGGCCACCGAGATCCAGGTCCCGTCGGCGCCGCGGTCCGCGATGCGCCCGAGCATCTCGTCCACGACGTCCGACGGGGTGCGGGTCGCGCTCCGGTACGCCGCCGTCAGCTCGTCGATGGTGGGGCCGTCGGCGGGTCCGGGCGTCACACTCTCTGGCATGCGGTCGATTGTCGACAATCGATGTATCAGGGTCGTGTTCCCCGGTTAACACTGTGTTGCACCCCCGCCGAACCGGTCCCGGGTGCTCCCACCCGGCCCGGACGGCGGGCGTCCCGATCGGGCCAGGGGCCCGCGGGCCGGTGCCGCGGGCGGCCGGACGATCAGCCGCGGGCCGGACGGTCAGCCGCGGGCGGCGGCCGGCGCGACGTCCCGGCGGAACTGCAGGTACCGCTGACCGCCGTGCTCGGCGAACGCGGCCAGCACCACGTCCCGGTCGTTGGTCTCCAGGGCGGAGATCAGCGCGGCGTGGCGGCGGATGCCCTCCCCCGGGCCGACCAGGTTGGCCTCCAGCCGCAGGTTGACCGCCATCGGCCGCTGCAGCTTGATCAGGATGGGTTCCAGGGTGAGATCGAGCTGGCGGTTCCCGGCCAGCGCGACGATCGCCGCGTGGAAGGCGCGGTGGGCGTCGTCGCGGGCCAGTTCGTCGGCCGAGTCCTCGGCCGCGCGCATGTCGTCCAGGCGCGCCCGCACCTGGGCCAGCGGGTCGCCGTCACCGGTGAAGTCCAGCGGCAGCGCGGCACAGATGGCGTGCCGCTCGAGCACCGCCCGCACCTCGAACAGCTGCCGGATGTCCTCCTCGGACCAGGTCGTCACCCGCGCGCCGCGCCGGGGCAGGTGCTCCACCAGGCCCTGCTGGGCCAGCAGCCGCAGCGACTCCCGCACCGGCGCCCGGCTGATGGAGAAGCGTTGGCAGATCTGCTCCTCGATGATCCGCTCGCCCGGCGCCAACGCGCCGGCCAGGATCTCGTTGCGGAGTTTGCGGGTGGTCGCCTCGACCAGGCTGGGGGCGAACAGGTCCGTCGGGTCGGCGCTCATCGACGGCGCCTCCTCCCCGTGCTCCCCCGCGCATCCCCGCCCATCCGGACGGTGGTGGGCCAAGTGTAGAAGCTCGGCTCGCCGGAACGCGTGCGCCGCCGACCGGAACCGGCGCCGCGCGGGACCCGGTCCGGGTCCCGAGACCGCCCGACCCGCCTCACCCTCCGTTGCTATTTCGGTACTCAGCGTCATCAAACCCGGTGCCCCGCAGCATGATCGACATCACGATGCGACAAGCATCACAGCGCGGCGCGCCCGGCTGCGCCGACCCGATCGACCGCCGTTCGCGCAGGTCGGCGGCCCGGCCGACGCGGCCGCCGGGACCGTGACCGTCGTGTGACGCAGGCCACCGCCGCAGAACCTGCACCCGTCGCGCATCCGCCGGGCGAGTTCGGTCAGCATTTCTGCATTCATCATCGAGGTTTCTCGCCGGCCGAGGCCGACCGGCGAGCCGAGCTTCTTGGAGCAGGCGATATGTGTGTCACCCTCGGCAACGCCGCTGCAGTGTTCGACCATCGCACCCCGTCCGCGCCGTGCGCGGGGTATACCGAGACCATGCACCACGTCGGGCACCTGGCGCCGGGCGATCTCTGGCGCCCGACCGATGGGCGTCCGCATGTGGTCAGCGAGATCCGGAGCCGCGGCAACACGGTCACCGTCACCGACCAGCTGGGCCAGGTCCACCGCTATCCGGTCGACGCCGTCGTCCCGACGGCCGTCCGCGACCCGCTGACGCTGGGCACCGCGGCCCTGCCCCGCAGCGCCTGACGCCTCCCGCCCGGCTCCCGGCGACCTCCGTCCGGCCCCCGCCGATCAGCGCCCCGCGGCTGCCGGCGCCGGACGGGTCGCCACCGATGGTTCCGCGGCCACGCGCACCACCGGCGCGGCAGGCCGAGCCGCACGGGTCGCCCGCGGGCCGCGCGCCCCACCGGCGCGTTGACCCAGCACCACCCCGGCCAGCACCAGGGCCATCCCGAGCATCTGGCGCACGGTGAGCGACTCGGCGGCCAGCGCGGTCCCGAGCAGCACCCCGGTCACCGGGTTGAGCAGCCCGACCAGGCCCACCTGGCCCGCGGCCAGCCGGCGCAGGCCGGTGAACCAGCAGACGAAGGCCAGCGCCGTCGCCACGAACGCCACGTAGCCGAAACCGATCAGGGTGTCCGCGGTGAGCGCGGGCGGCGGGCCGCCGATCACCACCGCGAACGGCAGGACCAGCAGGCCGCCGGCGACCAGCTGCCAGGCGGTGCTGGAGAGCACGTCGACCCCGTCGGACGCCCACCGCTTGGCCAGCACGAAGCCGAGCGAGGACATCACCATCGCGGCGACCGAAGCGGCGATGCCGGCCGGGCTCAGCGCCCCGGCCGCCCCGAGCAGCATGACGGCGACGCCGACGATGCCCAGTCCGGCGCCGGCCAGCTGGGTCACGCCGGGTCGCTCGGCGACCAGCGCCCAGGCCAGCAGCATCATCACCACCGGGGCGACGGCCATGACCACCGCCGCGATGCTGGTGGGCAGCAGCTGCGCGGCCAGGTGCACCAGCAGGAAGAATGCGCCGACGTTGAGCACGCCGAGGACCGCCGAGCGCCACCACCAGGCGCCGTGCGGCCGCCGGCGGGCCAGCGCGAGCAGCAGCAGGCCGGCCGGCAGCGCCCGCAGCACCGCACCCCAGAACGGATCGGTGCCGGGCAGGAAGTGGTGGATGACGTAGTAGTTGGCGCCCCAGGCGACCGGGGCCACGGCCGTCAGCAGCACCCACCGAAATTTACCTTCCATGGAAGCGAACTATATACCTTCCATGGAAGATAAACTGGAGGGGTGAGCGACCATGTGACGCGCATCCTCGACCAATGGGCCGTCGAACGGCCGGACCTGGACGTCGGCCCGGTCGCGCTGATCGGGCGGCTGCACCGGCTGGCGGAACGGCTGGCCTGGGAGCTGACCACCGTCTACCGCCGGTTCGGCCTGGCCGAGGGCGACTTCGATGCGCTCGCCTCGCTGCGGCGGCAGGGCGAGCCGTTCGCCCTCACCTGCAGCGCGCTGGCCGACGCCACGATGATCACCAGCGGCGGGATGACCAAGCGCATCGACCGGCTGGTCGACGCCGGGCTGGTGCGCCGCCGTGAGAGCGAGTCGGACGGCCGCAGCCGGCTCGTCGAGCTCACCCCCGCCGGGCGGGCCCTCGTCGACGAGGCGTTCACGGCCCACATCGCCAACGAACACCGCCTGGTCGGCGTGCTCGATCCGGCCGAGCGCGCGCAGCTGACCGCACTGATCGCCGCCTGGTCGGACCGGCTCGAGCGGAATGCGACTTGACCTCCGCGCAACAATGGGGCTCTCGCGGCAAAGCGGATATTCTTTGCGAAAGGCAGGAATCGTGCCCCAGCTCAGCCAGGTCGACCATCTTTCCCTGACCGTCACCGACCTGGAGGTCAGCCACGCCTTCTACTGCGACGTGCTGGATTTCGTCCAGATCTACGACTTCGGGTACGGCCGGATCTATGTGCACAACCCGTCGGCCTTCATCCTGACGCTGGTGGCGCACCCCGAGCGCGTCGGCGGCCGGTTCACCGAGTTGACCACCGGGCTGGACCATCTCGGCCTGGCCGCGGCCGATCTGGACGACCTGCGTGCCTGGGAGCAGCGATTCCGCGAGCGCGGTGTGGAGTTCACGCCCATCCGCGAGGCCGAATTCGGGTATCACCTGAACTTCCGCGATCCCGACGGGATCGCTCTGGAGTTCGGCGTGTCCAAGGACGATTTCGCCGCCGCGATGGCGCTGGTCCGGTCGGGTCAGCTGACCAGGGACCAGATCACCCACTACGCGCAGCAGATGACGGCCGCGGCCGCCGGGTGATGCCCGGCCGCGCCGGTCAGGTGCCGCAGAAGGTGCGGTAGTCCCCGAAATCCTCGGGGGCGGGGTCGGCATAGCGCTCGAACCCGGGGCGGGCCCGGTAGGGGTCGGTGACCGCGGCCAGCAGGTGGTGCAGCGGGTCGAGGTCGCCGTCGACCGCCGCGGCCAGGGCCTGTTCGACAAGGTGGTTACGCGGGATGTAGACCGGGTTGACCCGGCCCATCGCGTCCGGGTCCGGGTCCAGGGCGCGCCAGCGCGCGAGCCAGTCGTCGAACGCCGCGAGGTCCAGGAACCGGCTCCGGGCCGGTTCGGCATCGCCGCGGGCGGCGGCCGCCAGGTCGCGGAAGAAGCCGGTGAAGTCCACCCGGCTCTGCTCCATCTGCGTCAGCGCCTGGTCGATCAGCGTCCCGGCGACCGCGTCCTCCAGCCCGTCCGGCAGCCCGTCCGGCAGCCCGAACTTGCGCCGCAGCCCGGCCGCGTAGACCGCCCGGTAGGCCGGCGCGTACCCGCCGAGCAGCTCGGTCGCCACCGCGACGGCATCCTGCTCGTCGTCGGCCAGCAGCGGCAGCAGGGCCTCGGCCAGCCGCGCGAGGTTCCACTGGCCGACGGCCGGCTGGTTGCCGTAGGCGTACCGGCCGCCCTCATCGATGGAGCTGAAGACCGTCGCCGGGTCGAACGCGTCGAGGAAGGCGCACGGCCCGAAGTCGATGCTCTCGCCGGAGATGGTCATGTTGTCGGTGTTCATCACGCCGTGCACGAACCCGACGAGCATCCACTGCGCGATCAGCCGGGCCTGGGCGTCGACGACCGCCGCGTACAGCGCCCGGTACGGGTGCTCGGCGGCGGCCGCCGCCGGGTGGTGCCGGTCGATCGCGTGGTCGGCGAGGCGGCGCAGCAGGTCCAGATCGTCGGTGGCCCGCGCGTACTGGAAGCTGCCGACCCGCAGATGGCTGGCGGCGACCCGGGCCAGCACGGCCCCGGGCAGCTCGGTCTCGCGCTGCACCCTCGCGCCGGTCGCCACGACGGCCAGCGAGCGGGTGGTCGGGATGCCCAGCGCGTGCATCGCCTCGCTGACGACGTACTCGCGC
This sequence comes from Nakamurella sp., assembly GCF_048594475.1. Taxonomy (NCBI): domain Bacteria; kingdom Bacillati; phylum Actinomycetota; class Actinomycetes; order Nakamurellales; family Nakamurellaceae; genus Nakamurella; species Nakamurella sp. Next base: position 6,704 of record NZ_JBMDXT010000480.1, read on the forward strand.
AGCATCGGGCCGACCGCGGCGAGCCCGTCGCCGCCGCGGGCGAACGGGGTGCGGCCGGACCCCTTGAGGTGCAGGTCGACCGGGCGGCCGTCGGGGTCGGCCAGCTCCCCCAGCAGCAGGGCCCGGCCGTCACCCAGCCGTGGTGAGTAGCCGCCGAACTGGTGTCCGGCGTACCCCTGGGCGACCGGGCGCGCCCCCTCGGGCAGCTGCGCGCCGGTCAGCAGGGCCAGCCCGTCAGGGCCGCGCAGCCAGGCCGGATCCAGGCCCAGCCGCTCCGCGAGGGGTCCGTTGAGGACCAGCAGGCGCGGGTCCGGGGCGCGCTCAGCCCGCCAGGCGATGGCCAGCTCGGGCAGCTCGCGGGCGAAGCGGTCGCCCAGGACGATGGCCGGGAAAACTGCGGTGCCGCTCATCCCGCCCAGGCTACGGGTAGCACGCCCGCACCCGTTCCGGGTTCGGGCCGGCCGGATCGAACAGCACGACCGCGTCGTCGAACCCGGCGTCGGCGTACCGGTGGAGCACCTCGGCGGTGCGCCCGAGGTCGGGGCCGGCCGGCACGGTGCAGACGACGGCGCGGCCGCCGCCGGCGGCCCGGAACCGGTGCAGCGCGGCGATGATCTGGTCCGGGGTGCGGCGGTACCCGGAGGCCAGCCAGCCGTCGAACTCGCGGGCCGCCCGCTCGACCTGCGCCCCCCACGAGCCGAGCAGCAGCGGCGGGTGGCCGGCGCCCAGCCCGTCCGGCGCCAGGACGGCCCGCTCGTCCCGGCCGTCGGCGAGCAGCCGGCGGATCCGCGTCAGGTTGGTGGTGAACGTGCCGAAGCGGCCCAGGTAGTCGCGGTCCAGCGCAGCGAAGTCGGCGGCGGTCGATCCGGGGCTGAGCCCGACGGTGAGCCGGTCGCCGCAGACCAGGGCCAGCGACCGGATCCGGTGGGCCAGCTCGGCCGGATGGTGCAGCGGCACCTGGACGGTGGCCGTGCCGAGCGCCACAGGATCGGCACCCGACTCCGATTCCGTCGCCGCGGCGGCCGCGGCCAGCGTGACGAACGGGTCGGGAACCAGGTCCCCGCGCCCGATCAGCTCCGGCGTCCACAGGCTCTCGTAGCCGGCGCCGGCCAGCCGCCGCGCCCACCCGGCCACGGCGAACGGCGGCGCCCCGGTCAGGTGGACCAGGGTGGCGCCCAAGCGCATCCGCGTCACCGGGACCGGCCGCTCACGGCTGGGCGAGCCGGGCCAGCCGCTCGGCCGCGAACCGGGCGTACCAGCGCAGCGCGTCGGGATCGTCGACGGTGGCGATGTTGGCGGACCGCTCCAGCGGCCGGCCGGACAGCAGCTTCTTGATCGGAACTTCCAGCCGCTTGCCGGTCAGGGTGTGCGGGACGGCCGGGGCGGCGATGATCTCGTCCGGCACGTGCCGCGCGGTCAGCCGGCGGCGCAGGGTGTCGACGATGGTGCGCCGGAGCTCGTCGTCCACCTCATGACCGGGGGCCGGCACCACGAAGAGCCCGAGCCAGTACCCGTCGTCGGGCAGATCGACGCCCACGACCAGGGTTTCGCGGATCTGCGGCAGGGTGTCCAGGACGTCGTAGAAATCGGCGCTGCCCAGCCGGACGCCGTGCCGGTTCAGCGTCGAGTCGGACCGGCCGTGGATGCTGATGCTGCCGTCGGCGTGCATCGTCACCCAGTCCCCGTGCCGCCAGACGCCGGGCCAGGTGTCGAAGTAGCACTCGGTGTACCGGGCCGCGTCCGGGTCGTTCCACAGGTACACCGGCATCGACGGCATGGGCTGGGTGATCACCAGGTCGCCGACCGAGTCGACCACGGGGTGGCCGTCCTCGTCCCACGCCGCGCAGTCGACGCCGGCCAGCTTGCCGCCGATCCGGCCGACCCGCACCGGGGCGTACTCGTTGGCGCCGACGAACGAGCCGGAGATGTCGGTGCCACCGCTGGTCGAGTCGATCCGTACGTCGGGGCCGACATGCTCCATCACCCAGGAATAATCGGCCGACGGCAACGCCGACCCGCTGACCATCAGGTGCCGCAGCCGGGTCAGGTCGAGGCCGTCCGCACGGGGCGTGACGCCGGCGGCCGCGGCGGCGGTGATCACCGCGGCGCCCAGCAGCATGACGTGGGCCCCGGTCCGGGCCGCGACCCGGAAGACCGCGCCCGGCGGGTGGGCGTGGCTGCCCTCGTAGAGCACCAGGGTGGCGCCCTGGGCGAGCGCGTTGATCTGGATGTTCCACAGCGCCCAGCCGGTGGAGGTGTAGGTGAAGATCCGCTCGCCCGGCCGGAGCCCGGCGTACAGCCCGGACCACTTCAGTCCCTCCAGCAGGATGCCGCCGTGCCCGTGCACCAGGCCCTTGGGCAGCCCGGTGGTGCCGGAGGTGAACAGCACCCACAGGGGGTGGGAGAACTCGACCGGCGCGAACTCCGGCGGGTCGTCGCCGGCGACCAGGTCGGCCCAGGGGACGGTGCCGGCGGGGTCCGGCCGGTCGAACACGTACGGCACGTGGACGGCGTGCCGCACCGTGGGCAGCCCGGCCCGCAGCCGCTCGACGACCTCGGCGCGGTCGACATCCTTGCCGTTCCAGTGGTACCCGTCGGCGGCGATGAGCACCGCGGGTTCGAGTTGGGCCAGCCGGCCGAGGGTGCCCTCGGCCCCGAAGTCGGGCGAGCAGCAGGCCCAGACGGCCCCGACGGCGGCCGCGGCCAGGCCGGCGATCACCGCGTGCTCGGTGTTGGGCAGGTACGCCGCCACGCGGTCGCCGGGCCGGATCCCGTTGCGGCGCAACCACGCCGCCGCGGACGCCACCGCCGACCGGAGTTGGCCGAACGTGATCTCCCGGGCCGGGTGGTCGCCCTCGCGCAGGCACACCAGCGCCGGCTCGCCGTCCGCACCGCGGCGCAGCAGGTGCTGCGCCCAGTTCAGCCGGGCCCCGGGGAACCAGCGGGTGAACGGCATCGGGTCGGCGGTGCGGACCTCGTTCCAGCTGCCCGTCAGATCCGCGTCGTAGTAGTCGACGACGGACCGCCAGAAGCCGTCCAGGTCCCGGACCGACCACTGCCACAGGGCGTCGTGGTCGGGGAACGGGTGACCCTGGCGCTCCTGCAACCAGTCCAGATAGGCCCGCAGCGGCGAGTTCTCGATCCGCTCGGCCGGCGGCGTCCACAGGATCTCCCCCGGCCGGCGGCCGGCCGCCCCGGGCCCGGTGTCCCCGTTCACACCCGTCTGCACGCTCACGACCGATGCGAATCAGGAATCGGCGTTCACCTTGGGCATGATCTCCTCGGTGAGCCGCTTGAGGTCGTCGAGGGTCTTGCTCGTCGGCACGTCCCGGAACGGCGGCCAGAGCAGCGGCATCGTCATGCCGGCCTCCTGGTAGGCCTTGAGCCGGTCCTGGATCTGCTGGGCGGAGCCGACCAGCAGGTTGGTGCCCTTACCGGCCGGTGACTGGTCGACGTCGGCGTCGGTGATGACGAACCAGATCATGCTGCACATGTCGAAGCCGGCGGGCAGTTCCCGGCCCATCTCGCCGAGTTCGCGCTCGATCTCGGTGCGCCAGCGGGTGATGTCCTCGGGCGAGTCCTGGATGCCGATCCAGCCGGAGAGTCCGTACTTGGCGATCCGCCGGGCCGATCGCTTGGGGTCCTTGAGCCCGCTGAAGTAGATCGGCGGGTGGGGCTTCTGGATGGGCTTGTGCCCGAACCCGCACGGCTCGAAGTCGGCGAACTCGCCGTGGTACTCGAACAGCTCGTTGGTCCAGATGCCCTGCATGATCTCGATGGTCTCGCGGACGTGGGCGTGCCGGCGCGGGAACAGATGGGTGGCGCTGGCCGCGGCGAACTCCTCGGGCATCCAACCGGATCCGATGCCGACGTTCAGGCGGCCGCCGGAAAGATGGTCCTGGGTGGCCAGTTCGGCGGCGAGGACACCGGGCGAGCGGTAGGGGGTGTCGATGATGCTCATGCCGATCCGCACCTTGGTGGTCTTGGCCGCCAACCACGGGATCAGCGTCATGCCCTGGAACCATTCGCCGCGGGCGATGACCGGCATGCTCGGCGGGAACTCCATCATCATGCCGAACGGGTACTGCAGCTCCCCGCGGTCCGAGGCCTCGGGGACGACGATCCGGTCCAGCGTCCACACCGAGTCGAAGTCGAGCTCCTCGGCCAGCGCGGTGAGGTCCTCGAGCTCCTTCACGGTCACCTTGTCGCGGAAGTTGGGCAGGTACAGGGCGAGCTTCATTGCTCCGGCCTCCTCGGGCACAACCATCTCGGGTCGCCATGCGGTCGGGCCCGGGATCGGCCGACCAGGGCCCGATGGTCGCGCCGGCCGGAGCCGCACGGAAGCGCCAGGGACACCAGCACCGAGTAGTGCATTCGGGCTATACCGGCCGGTACCGGGCCGGGTCTAGTGTCGGGGCCCGTTCGGGATCTCGCGGGCTCGACGTCCCCGAGCCCGTTCCGGGCGCACGGCCGGCCGGACGGCCCGGTTCGCGGCGACCCGCCGGATCGGCACGCTCGATCGGGACAGCGGGATGGACACGGCGGGACGGTGGCATGGACATAGTCGCGGTGGACGACGATCGCGCCGGCCTGGACCTGCTGCAGATGGTGCTGGAGGCGGCCGGTCACACGGTGCGGACGTGCGGGTCACCCCGCGACGCCTTGCTGCTGCTGACCCGGTCGGTGCCCTCCGTGCTGGTGACGGACCTGATGATGGACGTGGACCGGCTCGGCGGATACCGGCTGATCGAGCAGGTGCGCCGGCTGCCCCAGCTCGACGGCCTGCCGGTGGTGGCGCTCACCGGGGTGACCAGCGCGCAGGACCTGGCCCAGGCCCGCGCCGCCGGGGCCGACGTCTGCCTGACCAAGCCGATCGACGTCGCCGAGTTCCTGCAGGTTCTGGCCGAGGTCACCGCGTCGACGCGGGCGACGGGGGCGCGGGGCTGACCGGGTCCGGCCCGGGCCGGTTCGCGTCCGGAGCCGGCGGGGCGGGGGGCGTGTGGGCGCCG
>NZ_JBMDXT010000481.1:0-4665 GCF_048594475.1 Nakamurella sp.
GGCGCGGGCGGCAGCGGTCCGGGCTGCGGCCGCAGTGGCGTTGGCCCGGGCGGTCGCCGCGGCGGCGCGGGCGGCCGCCGCAGCGCGGACCTTGGCCGACTTCTTCTTGGCCTTGGTGACCGCCTTCTGTGCGGCCTTGAGCTCCTTGGCGGCCGCCTTGGCCGCGGCGGCAGCCGCGGCGGACTGGCTGCGCGCCTGCGTGGCGACGGCCCCGGTCGCGGCGATCTTCTTGCGGTGGGGGGCGGCCTTCTTGTTCGCCGCGGCCGCCTTGGCCTTGGCCTTGCTGGTCGCCTTGGCCGAGGCCTTGTAGCGGGTGCTCGCCGCCTTGGCGGACTTGCTGGCCTTGCTGGACGTGCTCGCCGTGGACTTGGCCTTCTTGGCCGCCAGGTCGGCCCGCTGCTTGGCGTAGCCGACGTAGATCAGCCGGGCCGCGACAGCCGCGTTGGCCTTGGCCTTGGCGTTCGCCCGGGCCTGGGCCGCGGCCTTGACCGCCGCCGCACTGGCCTTGGCGGCCGCTGCGTACGCCTTGCCGGCGGCGGTTGCGGCCTTGGCGGCCGTCTTCGCCGCGGCCTTGGCGGCCGCCTTGTCCTTCTTCGGGGCCTTGCTCTTGGCCACCGCGGCCGAGCGGGCCTTGGCCGCGGCGGCGGCCTTCCCGGCGGCGACCGCGCGCGCCTTGACCACCGCCGCGTTGCGGGCCGCGGCGGCAGCGCGCGCCTGGGCGGGAGCGACCGCGCTCTGGGCCGCTCGGGCCGCCCGTGCGGCGGCAGCCGCCTTCGGGCCGGACGCGAGGATGGCGCGCGTACGGGCAGCGGCGGCCGCCTTGGCCTTGGCGGCAGCGGCGGCCTTGGCCTTGGCGTTGGCCGCGGCTTTGCGCTGCGCGGCAGCCCGGGCCGCCTTCTGCTGCGCGGCCTTCGTCTTGGCCGCCTGGACCTGGGCGTCGCTCTTGGTGGGCGGGTCCGGAGCCGCCCAGGCGGGGCCGGCCGCGGCCACGCCGGCGGTCAGGGCGAGGGTGAGGCTCACTAGCAGGCCGATCAGCCGTTTCGGCATCGTCTCTTCCGCTCCACTCGGTAGATCGTCGGGGCGAAACAGGCGTCACACGGAAAACACAGGCCCCATCAGTTGCATAGCCTGCCAGAGCACTTCGCCCGATCGGGGTCACGAAACACCGGCGAGCCGCACCTTTCGTACGGTCTCGGACGACCGCCGCCGACGGCTGTCTCCGAGCGACTCCCGGTCGCTTGTGACGCAGCAGACGCGGTCGGACGGAATCTGTCCGAGCCCGGCCCGGTTGAGGCGAGGGTGAGCACCCTCTTCGAGCCGTTGACCCTGCGCGACCTCACCGTTCGCAACCGCCTCTGGCTGGCCCCGATGTGCCAGTACGCCGTCGACCGCGAGGACGGCGTTCCCACGGACTGGCACCTGGTCCACCTCGGCGCCCGCGCCCAGGGCGGCTTCGGTCTGATCCTGACCGAGGCCACCGCGGTCACGCCCGAAGGTCGGATCAGCCCGCAGGACACCGGTTTGTGGAACGACGCCCAGACCGACGCCTGGCGGCGGACCGTGGACTTCGTGCACGGCCAGGACGCGGCCATCGGTGTGCAGCTGGCGCACGCCGGTCGCAAGGGGTCGACCTTCCGGGGGTTCGACGGTGAACCGCAGGGCAGCGTGCCGTCCGCCGCGGGCGGCTGGACCACCGTCGGCCCCTCGTCGGTGCCGTTCACCGGCTACGCGGCGCCGACCGCGCTGACCGAGGAGCAGATCGGTGACCTGGTCGTCGCCTTCGCCGCAGCCGCCCGGCGGGCCGACGCCGCCGGCTTCGACGTGGTCGAGATCCACGCGGCCCACGGCTACCTGCTGCACGAGTTCCTGAGCCCGCTGTCCAACCGCCGCACCGACGGCTACGGCGGCGACTTCGACGGCCGCACCCGGCTGCTGCTGGAGGTGGTGGACGCTGTCCGGGCCGACTGGCCCGCGGGCAAGCCGCTGTTCGTCCGGATCTCCGCCACCGACTGGGTCGAGCGCGGCTGGGACGCCGACCAGTCGGTCCGCCTGGCCGCGCGGCTGACCGCCCGGGGGGTCGACCTGGTGGACACCTCCACCGGCGGCAACGTGGTCGCCCCGATCCCGGTCGCTCCCGGCTACCAGGTGCCGTTCGCCCGTCGGATCCGGACCGAGGCCGGGATCCGTACGGGGGCGGTCGGGTTGATCCTGGAGCCGCAGCAGGCGGAGAAGATCCTGGCCGACGGTGACGCCGACGCGGTGCTGTTGGCCCGCGCCGCCCTGCGCGAGCCCTCGTGGCCGCAGCGGGCGGCGGCCGAGCTGGGGCTGTCCTGGCGGGAGGCGCCGTACCCGCCCGCGTACACGCGGGGGCGCTGGGACGACGTGCCCGCTCTCTGACCGAGGGCCCCTGGTGATCGTCCGGATCGCCTGCTAGCGTGCGCTGAAACGATTCACCGCCACGTTCGAAGGAGAACCGGATGGTGCCGTCCGCACCCGCCACCGCCCCGCCTGCCAGCGACCAGCCCAGCTGGACCGCGCGGGTGATCAGTCCCGACGACGACTTCGCCGGGGCCCCGCTGCTGCGGACCGAGGTCACCCTGGAGCCCGGTCACGGGGAGGTCACCGCGGCGGTGCTGCACGCCACCGCCCACGGTCTGGTCGAGGCGTACCTGAACGGCGAGCGGGTGGGCGACGACGTGCTCAGCCCGGGGTGGAGCAGCTACGAGTGGCGGCTGCGCTACCGGACGTACGACGTGACCGACCTGCTGCCCGCCGCGGGAAGCCCGGTGGTGCTCGGTCTGGCGCTGGGCAACGGCTGGTTCCGGGGACGGCTCGGCTGGAGCGGCGGCCGGAACTACTACGGCGACGAGCTCGGCGCGCTGGCCCAGCTGGAGATCACGTACGCCGACGGACACCAGCAGCGGGTGATCACCGACACCGACTGGACAGCGGGTCCGTCCGCGGTGACCGCCAACGACCTCTACGACGGCCAGGACGTCGACGCGCGGCTCGCCTCGGACGCGTGGCTGCGTCCGGGGTTCGCCGGCGACGGCTGGGTCGGGGTGCACCTCGCTGAGCGGGACCTCGCGACCCTCGAGCCCTACCTGTCCCCGCCGGTGCGGCGGGTGGGTGAGCGCGTGCCCGAGCGGATCTGGAGCTCGCCGAGCGGGAAGACGCTGATCGACTTCGGGCAGAACCTGGTCGGCTGGATCCGGTTCACCGTCCAGGGCCCGGCGGGATCGGTGATCACGCTGCGCCACGCCGAGGTGCTCGAGCACGGCGAGCTCGGGACCCGGCCACTGCGCTCGGCCAGGGCGACCGACCGGTTCACCCTGAGCGGCGGGGAGGACCACTTCGAGCCGACGTTCACCTTCCACGGCTTCCGCTACGCCGAGGTCGAGGGCTGGCCGAAGGAGCTGTCGGCCGACGACCTGACCGCTGTCGTCGTCTCCACCGACCTCGAGCGGATCGGCACCTTCGAGTGCTCCGACGAGATGCTCAACCAGCTGCACCGCAACGTCGTCTGGGGCGCGCGCGGCAACTTCGTCGACGTGCCGACCGACTGCCCGCAGCGCGACGAACGCCTGGGCTGGACCGGAGACCTGGCGGCGTTCGCGCCGACCGCGGTCTATCTCTTCGACGCCGCCGACTTCCTCCGCGACTGGCTCCGCGACCTCGATGCCGAGCAGCAGCACGCCGACGGCATGGTGCCGTTCGTCGTGCCCGACGTGCTCAAGTACCTCGAGCACCCGCCGGAGTTCCCGACACCGGACAGCACCGCGGTCTGGAGCGACGCGGCGGTGTGGGTGACCTGGGCGGTCTACCAGGCGTACGGCGACGTCGGCGTGCTGGAGGACGCGTACGGTGCCATGGCCGCGCACGTCCGCCGGGTGGCCTCGAAGGTGTCCCCGAGCGGTCTGTGGGACACCGGCTTCCAGTTCGGCGACTGGCTCGACCCGACGGCGCCCCCGGAGGACGCGGCCCGGGCCAAGGCCGACCCGGGAGTGGTGGCCACCGCCTGCCTGGTCCGCAGCGCCGACCTGGTGGCTGCGTCGGCGCGGTTGCTCGGGCGCGACGAGGACGCTTCCTTCTTCGCCGGGGTGGCGGACCGGACCCGGGCCGCCTTCGTCGAGCACTACGTCCACGACGACGGCACGCTGCACTCCGACGCGGTCACCGTCTACGCGCTGTCCATCGTCTTCGGGGTGCTGGACCAGGCGCAGACCGCCCGGGCCGGGGACCGGCTGGCCGCGCTGGTGGCCGAGGGCGGTCACCACATCCAGACCGGGTTCGCCGGCACCCCGTTCGTGACCGACGCCCTCACCCTCACCGGCCACCTCGACGACGCCTACCGGCTGCTGCTGCAGACCGAGTGCCCGTCCTGGCTCTACCCGGTGACGATGGGCGCGACGACGATCTGGGAGCGCTGGGACTCGATGCTGCCGGACGGCACCATCAACCCGGGCGAGATGACCTCCTTCAACCACTACGCCCTGGGCGCCGTGGCCGACTGGATGCACCGCACCGTCGGGGGCATCGCCCCCGCCGAGCCCGGCTACCGGCGGGTCCGGGTCGCGCCCCGGCCGGGCGGCGGTCTGACCTGGGCCCGGTCCTCGTTGCAGACGCCGCACGGCGAGGTCTCGGTGTCCTGGACCGACGGTCCCG
>NZ_JBMDXT010000482.1:0-11925 GCF_048594475.1 Nakamurella sp.
TCCGAGCGCACCCAGCACGTGCGTGGCGTCCGGCAGACCGGGCACAGGCCGCCGCGCTGCCGGTGCTCGTCGAGGGTCCGCCACCAGCCGGCGATCTGCTCGTCGGTCGGGCCGGTGCCGGTCACCGGAGCCGACCGGCGATGCCGGCGGCCATCAGCACCAGGACGACGACGGCGATCACCCAGCCGGGCCAGCGGGCGGGGGCGGCCGTCGGCGGCGGCTGGGGGATGCGATCCCCGTCCGGGGTGGGCGGCCGACCGCCCGGCACCGACCGGGCCAGGTGCGGCGGGCCGTCGTGGGGGCGCTCGTCCACGGGATACCTCCAGCCGGTGGTGCGGCGAGGGAGGGCCGGGCGGGGACGGCACGGGGACACCGACCCCGCCCGGACCAGATGCCACACGATCCGTGCCAACGAAACCGGGCGACCGCTCGAACGTAGGACTCCAAGTGCTCCTAGTCAACCCAGGACACACACAGTGTCACCGCTGGTGGCAGGCTCGATGGTGCCAACGAGACCGGAGCCACTATGCCCAGAACACCCGTCTACCGGGAGATCATCAACGACATCCGCACGGCGATCGAGACCGGACAGCTCAAGCCCGGCGACCGCCTCCCCACCATCGCGGCCCTGTGCGAGCAGTACCAGGCCAGCAACACGCCCGTGAAGACGGCGATGCGGCTCCTTGAGGAGATGGGCCTGATCGAGACGTGGCAGGGCAAGGGGATGTACGTCCGCCAGCGAACAGGCAGCGGCCAGAACATCACCTGATCACCGGTTAACCGGCGAACCGGTGGTCCGGTCGGCTGTCCCTACCGTCCGCCTGGTGAGCCTCGACCCGCACTCCGGCGTGCCGCTGCACCGCCAGCTGGCCGCTGCCCTGCGGGCCCGGATCGCGGCCGGGGAATGGCCGGCGGGTGGGCTGCTGCCAGCGCAGGCCCGGATCGGGTACGACTACGGGGTGGGCAAGGCAACGGTCCAGGCGGCGGTCGCCGCGCTGCGCGCCGAGGGCGTGATCGACGTCGAACGCGGGGTCGGTATCCGCGTACGCGTTCAGGCCGAGCGGGAGATCGTCTCGGTGCCACGCGGCGCACTGATCGACGCCCGGATGCCCACTCCGGCGGAGCGTCGCGACCTGGACATCCCGGAGGGGGTGCCGGTGCAGGTGGTCACGCTGGGCGGGCGGGTGCGCGGCGTGTACCCGGCGGACCGGGTGACGTTGCGATCCCGGTAGCGCTCCCATGATTGGCGATCTTGGGACGAGTGTCCGACCCGCCCCGTCTGGTCACGATGGGCGCATCGTGCCGTCGCGGATCTGACATATCTGCGCCCGACATGCGTGATGTGCCCGGAACGCCATAGGTAATTGCCTATGCGCAACTACGGGCCGCCCGCTGTCCCCACACGCCCCGTGCATGGCCTCTGGTCGCTGACCCCCCGGACAGCAGATACGTCCCACCTGCGAGCGCGTGATCTCGTACAGTGGTTCGATCCCAGCCAGTCGACCTGCATCGATCCCCCAACGCGGTCCCAGTCACCGGATCAGCGCTAGGAGGTGACCGCCCCGCCGCCTACCGGGAGGCCGGACCCTCGACCGACCTCCGATCACCTCTCGCCGTCCCATCGATCGGAGCTGACATGCACCGTCTCGGCACCACCGCCGTCACCGCCACCATCACCCTGGCCGTACTGCTGCTCGCCTCGATGACCATTTACGCCGTCATCACCCCGACCGTGACCCCCGAGCTGATCGCGATGGCCACCCTGGGCATCGCGCTGCTCCAGATCGGCCTCCTGTCCCGTGGCCACGTCGCCGGCGTGCGGGAGACCGTCGACCGGCTCGCGGCCGTGCTCGACAACCGGGACCGCTGACCACTCTGTCCCCAAAGTGTCCCCACACAGCGAGCAACGGCCCTCCGGATGATCTCCGGGGGGCCGTTCTGGCTGCTCAACGTGGGTGGGGCGGGCGGGGTTCGAACCCGCGACCGAGGGATTATGAGCCGGTCGGCGAACCCCAGCGTGAGCTGCGGTGATAGGGATTGTCCGGTTTCACGTTGTGCGTTCCGTGACCTTAGAGGACTCCAAATACCCTGCAAAGCTTGATCCGTGTCCCCATGGGGACAATGATCTGTCCCCGTGGCGAGCATCGAACGACGAGGGGACTCCTGGCGGGTCGTCTGGCGGAACAGCGGCGTGAAGCAGTACACCACCTGGCCCGCTGAGGAGTACGCCAACGAGGCCAAGGCGATCGTCGAAGGCCACCGGGGACGCATCACCGCCGACCGTGTCTACACCGACATGGGCGTAGACACGGGGGATGCCGATTCCCCCGAAGACGATTCTCCGAAGCTGCGGGAATGGTGCGAGGAATGGCTGCCATCGAAAACACGAATATCGCCCGGAACGCGGGAGAGATACGAGCAGCAGCTCCGCGACAGAATATACCCGGCTTTCGGTGACACTCCCCTGTCGCAGCTCACGCCCGTCGCCATCGGCACCTGGCTGAACGAGCTGCGCGGAACGATGAGCCAGAAGACAGTGACGCGCTACTACTCGCTGCTGCACACCGCACTGACCGCCGCCGTCCGCCACGGGCATATCAGCGTGAATCCCTGCCACGGCACGGACTTCGTCCGGGACCAGCGGGCCGACGACGACACCGGCGAGCACCACGCCGTCTACCTCACACCCCGCGACTTCGAACTCCTTCGAGCGCAGTTCCCGAAGCGGTGGCATCCGCTGCTGGACTGCATCGTCGAGACGGGCATGCGGTGGTCGGAGGTGACCGCGCTGTCCGCGAAGCACCTGGTGCCCGCGACGGCCAGCTCGGGGCCGCGGGTGCAGGTCTGGCGGGCATGGAAGGAAGCCGGCGGGAAACGGTATCTCGGCACCACCAAGGGCCGCGCCAAGCGGGTACTCCCGATCGGCGCCGACCTGCACGTCACGCTGGCCAAGCTCGTCGACGGGCAGCCGGACGACGTCCTCGTCTTCCGCGACGACGAGGGCCAGGCGCTGAACTACGACCGGATGTACGACCGGGTGTGGAAGCCTGCCCTGCTGCGTGCTCGCCTCTGCGCGCTACATCCCCCGACGGGCGAGGGTGAGCGCCTGGAGGGAGCGCGGGGCCGCTGTCGGGACTACGGCGGGACCACCTGGGCGGGTGAGCCGTGCGGCGCCCGCGTGGTCGACAACACCACCCGGTGCAGCGCGCACTACGGCCCCCGGGTCGGTGCGGTGTCGGACTGCGGCTGCCCAGACGTACTGCACTCTGCACCGTCCTGGCACGACCTGAGGCACACGTACGCCGCCTGGCTCTTCAGCGACCCTCGGATGACTCCTCTGGCGATCAGTCGTCTACTCGGGCATCAGCAGCTCGCGACGACGAGCGAGATCTACGGGGACCTGATGCCGCATGCGATCGACGCTGCGGTGGACGCGGTTGCAGATGCACGACGGGCAGGCCGTCAGTCCTGACGGCGGCGGTTGGCCTGGTCGAAGATGTCGAGCAGTTCCAGCATCGCCTTCTTCTGCTGGTCTGTGTAGATCCGGTCCCGCAGGATCGCCTCTCGGGCGCTGAGCTGGGGGCTCTGGTTCTCGCCGCCTGGTGATGGCGGGGCGGGCGTGCGGCCGGCGAGGCGGTGCGCCTCGGTCAGGTCGATTTCGAGGGCCTCGGCGAGGGCGTTGACGACCCGGGCGGTGGGGGGTCGCTTGCCGACCTGGAGGCGATCGACCGTCGTGCGGGCTACGCCGGTTCGGCTGCGTAGCTCGTCTTCCGTCCACCCTCGGGCGTCCAGCTCGGTGCGCACGCGCCACCAAAAGTCGTACGCGACACCCCGTTCAGGCCCCTGAGTCACGTGCATGTTGTAGCACGGGAGAACGATCCGGACATAGCCCCGCCCCGCCTGTCGCAGGTCAGGCGGCATCACCATGTCCACCGTTGTAGCGTCTTGCATCGTATGCGTTCGTCGTCTAGCGTCTGTTAACGCACGGATACGCTACGACTCGATGCAAGGTGGTTGCTGGTGGCGGAGCAGACGGATCGCTTCCTGACTGTCCAGGAGGTCGCGGACATCCTCCGGGTCTCCCGGTGGTCTGTCGGCCGGTACATCGAGGCCGGCGCGCTGGAGGCGATCAAGGGCGACGGGCCGAACGGATCGGTTCGCGTCTCTCTCCGCAGCCTCAACGCCTACATCGAGGCCCACACCGTCACCGCGAAGGAGACGCGATGACCCACGCGCCCCCAGCCCTGCCCCGGCTGCACCTGCTAGAGGAGGTCGCGCAGCAGTACCGGCTGTCGCTGATCGGCCTCCAGCGGCGGGCACGAGCGAAGAGCTTCACCCACATCAAGATCGGCAAGAAGCGGTACCTGACCGACGAGCAGGTTCTGAGCCTGCTCCAGGGAGCCACGGTCAAGAGCGCCACGACGAGCCGGCGAGAGCAGGACCTGGCCGCGACCGCCGAGCGGCGCGGTCGCCGGCACCGCCGCCCCGCCGCCTGACACGGACGAGCCCCCGGCCGCTGGCACGGCGCGAGGGCTCCACCAGGACATCAACCCATCAGCAAGGAGTCCCGATGCAGCCTCAGACCCTACCCGACACGACCACCCCGCCGGCCGAGCCGGAGCACTACACCGTCACCTTCGACACGCTCGCGTCCGAGCTGGCCCCGCTGACGGTCGCCGCCCCCTGCTCGGTGCAGGACCTGGCGGAGGCCATCCGCGAGCACGTCGAGGCCGCCGGCTACTACTACATCCGCGTGGACGTCGACCTGCCGTCCGGGCGGGCGACGATCAACGACGACGGCGACGGCGAGTTCGGCGGGGCGGACATCACCGGCCCCGGCGTCGGCCAGCCGGACTACTGGGTGTCGCTCGCCGCCGACGTGCACGCCGCCGCCGACCGGATCGCCACCCTCGCCGGCACCAGTCGCCAGCCGGCCCGGGTCGTGCTGGACATCACGGTCACGCGCACCGACAACACCGACCTCACCGCCGTCGCCCTGGGCGAACGCCTCGCCGAGGCCTTCGCGGGCGGCCGGCTGACCGCCGAAACCGTGAACCTCACCTCGGGGAGCCGGGTCCACCAGGTGCGGACCAGGATCGGCACGCTGCGGGTGGAGGCCGACACGTACCTGCCGGGCGAGCCCGGCGAGCTGGAGCGGCTCCGCGCGGAGAACGCCGAACTGCTCGCCCGGCTCGGTGTCGCGAAGACCGAGACCGTCGACCCCAACCGCTGCCCCGTCTGCCGGCACGAGGCCGAGCACCTGATCGGCGCGGGCTGCGTGGCCCGGCCGAGCGGACGGGTCTGCGGCTGTGGGAACCTGCCCGGGGGTGCCCGGTGACCGCCCCGGACCCGACCCCGCAGCCGGACCTGCCCCCGGTGCCGCCGCTGGGCCCGATCCCCGGCACGTCGGGCCGGCCCGGCCCGGACGTCGCACCGGCCCCGGTGTGGCCGGCCGCCGCCTCGACGGCCACCCCGACCACCCCGACCACCCCGACCCCGGCGACCCCGTTCGCCCTCGTCGACGCCTTCCCGATCGCCACCGACCCGGCGCTGGACGGGTACGCCCCGCCCACCCTGGCCGACCTGGGCCTGACGGGCGACCTGGTCGCGATGGTGCTCAGCCTCCGCGACCAGGCCGCCACCGCGCAGGCCCGCATCGCCGAGCTGATCGCCGGCATGACGGCGCAGGAGCGGGCGGACCTGGCGCAGTACGACCGGCCCACGCACCTGCGGGCGGTGGCGTGATGTCCAGCCTCGACCGCCTCGACGCGGGCATGCACACCGCCCGGGTGTCCGCCGCCGAGCAGGACCGCATCCACCGGGAGCAGCGGGAAGCCGACGCCCGCCGCTACCTGCTGGACCGGGGCCTGGACGACATCGCCGAGATCCTCGGCCTGACCGAGCCGGCCGTGCCCGTCAAGCGGGGGCGGTCCCGGGTCGGCGGCAGCAGGCGGGCCGCCTGATGGCCGACGACCTGCGCACCTTCGCCGCCCTCGCCGGAATCGTCGCCGTCTGCCTGGCCCTCTGGGCGCTGGTCTACCTGGTGGCCGACGTGGTGTGGACCTTCCTCCTCTTCCTGATGGGAGCAGCAGCATGACCGACCTGACGCCCCGCGACATCGCCCAGCTCGACCAGGCCGCCGTGGACGCCCTGTCCGACGTCGACGCCCTCGCCGCCGATCCGGAAACCACCCGCCGGCTCGCCGAGCGCGGTGAGGCCGTCTACGGCTTCGAGCTGACCCGCGACCTTCAGGCCAGCCTGGCCAGCGACTGGTCACTGGCCAGCTGGGCCGCGTTCGCCACCATCCGACTGGCCCAGGCCCGCGCCGAAGTGGAGCGGCTCCGCGCCCAGCAGCCCCCCGCCACCCCGGCCGTCGTCGGCGACATCGACCTGGCCGGCTGGTGCGCGAAGGCCGCCGCCGACTACCACGACTTCGAGCAGCACGAGATGGCCATGTACCCGGACGACGACAGCCGCGACCGGGCGCTCGTCGAGTGGGTCGTCCGGGTCCTCGGCAACCCGGCGCAGGAGGCGTCCCGCGACGTGCTCGCGGTCCTCGCCACCCGGCACCACGACGAGGTGGTCTCGGCCGGCACCGTCGACTGGCTCAAGGGCCGGGTCGCGGAGCTGGCCGCCGAGCGCGACCGACTCCGCGAACAGGCATTCGCCCAGAAGCCCGTCATCGCCGCCGTCGAGGCGTGGGCCGAGCTGGTGGAGGCCGACAGCAGCGCCCCCGCTCACGCCTCGGCGCTCGCCACCCTGCACCAGGCGGTGGAGCAGTACCGGCTGATGGATCTCGCCCTCACCAACGCCCGTGCCGAGGCGGCGGACCGGTGAGCCGGCATTGGCCCGACCCGAGCGGCGCACGTGACGCCGCCGGCCGCCGGCAGATCGCCGCGCCGGTCGGCCCCGACTACCGGCTCAGCCCCGCCGCGCAGCAACTCGTCACCCGCACGGCCGACCCGGTCCACGCCGGGCCCGCCGACGCCACCGGGCTGCTCCGGGTCCGCGACATCACCACCACCGGCGCATGGACCACCCCGCCGGCAGCCGCCGACACCGCCGTCATCCCGGTCGTGTCGACCCCGCCGCCCCCGCCGTGGAACCCCGCCGCCGACACCACCCGCACCGACGAGCACCAGGAGATCAGCAAGTGACCGCCCTGCGTACCCGCCAGCCCACCGGCCGCGTCCCGTGGCCCCTGATCCTCATCGAGGGCCAGGAGAAGAGCGGCAAGAGCTGGGCCTGCGCCGAACTGTCCGCCAGCCCCCGCGTCGGCCAGACCTACTGGATCGACCTCGGGGAAGGCTCCGCCGACGAGTACGGCGCGGTGCCCGGCGCCCGCTACCTCATCGTCGAACACGACGGCAGCTTCGGACAGATCCTGGCCGCCGTCGAAGCGATCAAGGCCGAGGCGCAGCGCGCCGCCACCGCCGGCGAGCCGCCGGTGGTGCTGGTCATCGACTCGATGACCGCCGAGTGGGACCTGCTCAAGTCCATCGCGGACGCCGAGGCCCGCCGCCGCCTGGCCAAGAAGGGCAAGCGGCTCGGCCCCGATGAGGAGCCGAAGATCTCGATGGACCTGTGGAACGACATCAACTCTCGGCACCGCCGGCTGATGACCCACCTGATGACGTTCCCCGGGATCGCGGTCATCACGGGCCGCGGCAAGGAGGTGGCCGCACTCGACAGCGGCGGCCGGCCCATCGAGGGCTCCAAGGAGTACAAGGTCGAGGGCCAGAAGAACCTCGCCTTCGACGCCACGGTGTGGGTCCGGGTGTCCCGGGATCACCCGCCGCTGGTGGTGGGCGCCCGGTCGGTGCACGCCGGTATCCAGCCGGGCGTCGACCGGCCCCGCCCGGCCCCCGGCCTGACGCTGGAGAAGGTCGTCTTCGAGATCCTGCGGTGCGACCCGTCCGGGGCGCACGTGCGGGACCTGGTGCAGCCGCAGGTGGTCGCTGAGGACCTTGGTCAGGACGAGCCGGCCCGCCCGGTGTCGTCTCCGCCGGCCAACCGGCCCACCTCCGGCGCACCCCGCGGATACGCCGTCGGCGAACTCCCGGCGCCCGACGCTATCGGGCCGGCCGCCACCGGCATCCTCGACGACCTCGCCCAGGCGTTCGACGAGACCGCGCTGCGCCGGGTGTGGAAGGCGGCCGGCGAGGCGACCTCGGAGCAGCGGGTCAGCCTCGCCGAGTCGGACTACATCCGGGACCGGTGGGCCGTCCGCAAGGAGCAGCTCTTCCCGTCCGCCCCGGCCACCCCGGCGCAGCACAAGCACATCCACGCCCTGTGCCGTGACGCCGGCCTCGACGACCGGGACACCCGACTGCTGTTCCTCAGCGAGGTCGCCGGGTGGGAGATCGACACCCAGAACCGGCTCAGCGTCGACCAGGCGAAGGCCGCGATCGAGCGGCTCAAGAAGGCCGTGGAGCAGTCCAACCCGCCCGCCGACCAGGAAGGCCAGGCCGCCTGATGAGCCACAAGCCCACCGACGAGCAGGCCGCCGCCGTGGATGCGTTCGTCGCCCGGAAGTCCCTGGTCCTGGTCGCGGTCGCCGGGGCCGGCAAGACCAGCACCCTGCGCATGGCCGCCGAGGCCGCGCCCGACCGGCGGTGCGTCTACGTCGCCTACAACAAGGCCCTCGCCGAGGAGGCGAAGACCTCCATGCCCGGCAACGTCAAGGCCAGCACCGCTCACTCCCTGGCGTACCGGGACGTCGGCCACCGCTTCAAGCACCGCCTCGACGCGCCCCGCATGACGACCCGCCAGGCCATGGAGATCATGTACGCGGGCGGCTCGATCCCGGCCACCCGTGTGCTCAACACCCCGGTCGACCTCGGCGGGGTGGTGCTCCGGCCGAACGCCCTCACGCGGACCGCGCTGGACACGGTCAACCGCTTCTGTGAGAGCGCCGACCCGGAGATCACCGGCCGCCACGTGCCCCGCGTCGAGGGCGTCACCGGCCACGCCCGCAAGGCCCTCGTCGAGGTGATCCTCCCGATCGCCAACCTGGCCTGGGCCGACCTACGCCACCCGTCCGGGAAGCTCCGCCACGTCCCCGACCACTACCTGAAGGTGTGGGCGCTCGGCGCACCGTACATTCCGGCCGACTGCATCCTGTTCGACGAGGCTCAGGACGCCAACCCGGTCCTGGCGCAGGTGCTGACCGGGCAGCGCGGCGCGCAGCTGGTCGCGGTCGGCGACCCCTGCCAGCAGTTGTACGCCTGGCGCGGGTCGATCGACGCCTTGGCGACCTGGCCGGCCGACGTCCGGCTGACCCTGTCGCAGTCGTTCCGCTTCGGCCAGCGCATCGCCGACCGGGCCAACCGGTGGCTGGCGCTGCTCAACGCCGAAACCCGGGTCGTCGGTGCCCCGTGGATCGACTCGACCGTCGGGCCGATCGACCAGCCCGACGCGGTGCTGTGCCGGACGAACGCCGGCGCCATGCGGGAGACGATGGACTTCCTCGCGGCCGGCCATCGGGTGCACCTGACCGGCGGCGGCGGTGAGATCCGCCGCCTGGCCGAGGCGGCCGACCGGCTGTTCCACGGCGAGCCGACGGATCACCCGGAGCTGGCCGCGTTCTCGTCGTGGGACGAGGTGCTCCAGTACGTGGCCGAGGATGACGGCGGGGACCTGGCCCCGGCCGTGAAGCTGATCGAGGAGTACGGCCCCGACAAGATCACGGCCACTGTCGACCAGCTCACCCGGCGGGCCGACGACGCCGAGGTGGTCATCTCCACCGGGCACAAGAGCAAGGGCCTCCAGTGGCCCCGGGTGCGCATCGCGGACGACTTCCGCGAGCCCATCCCGGTGCCGTATCCGACGGCGACGTCGCCCCGGAAAGCCCTGGTGCTCCGCAAGGGCGAGCTGATGCTCGGGTACGTCGCGGCGACCCGGGCCCAGGAGCGGCTCGACGACGAGGACGTGTCGTGGGTGGACCGGGTCCACTCGCACGGGGTGCCGGTCGTCGTGGTCGGGGAGGCGCGGGAGGAGCAGGAGCCGGCTCCGCTGGTGGTGAAGCACCACCCGCCGTCGGCGATCATGCCGGACCCGCCGGACCCGCTCGCCGATCTGGTCAGAAATCTAGATACCGCCGAGACGATGCCGACCGTGGACACCACCCCGGACGAGCCGGACCGCGCACGGGCGGCCGAGCACCGCGCCTGCTGCTGGCTGTGCACCCCGTCCCTGCGCGACTCGTGGCCGGCCCCGGTCCCGGCGGGGGCACCCCGTGTCTGAGCAGCACACCCCGGGGGCCGGTACGCCGGCCCCCGGGGGCCACCCGGCCCTCACCGCCGCCGCCGACCAGCACCTGGCCGAACTGCGGGACCTGGTGCAGCTCGTCCGCGACCACCGGGACGCCCACGACTGCCCGCCGGCCGCCGCGCCGTGCGCGGGGCCGTGGGCTGTTGAGCAGATCGCCGCGATGCGCTGTCACCACCGTCTGGGCCTGCTCGCGCTGGCCCTGGCGGAGCTGGAGGCCCTCGGCTACGGGCGGCCGACCGCCGACGACGCGCACTGGCCGGCCGACCCGGACGGGGGCGCGTGATGGGCGGCCAGCCGGACCACATCGGGTACTGCGACGACCACGGTAAGCGCCTGTTCTCCAGCCGCAAGCAGGCCAAGCCGGAGATCCGCCGACTGCACAACGTGGCGGGGATGCGCGAGTACCGCTGCGACCTGGTCGCCGGGCACTGGCACATCGGGCACCTGCCGCCGGTGGTCCGGGAGGGTCGCAAGACGGCGACCGAGGTGTACGGGGGTGGCCGCTGATGGCCCGCCGCACCCGCCGGACGACCGTCCGGCCGCACCCGTACACCGCCTCCGCCACGATCCCCGCCGATCAGCTCGGCCGCCGGCCGTGCATCTGCGGCCGAGCCAAGGGCAACTCGGTCCACACCCGGGCCGTGTCTGCCGAGGTCGACGCCGCCCAGGCCGAGCACCTCCGCCGCATCGGGGATGAGCTGTGACCGGCCGGTGGATCGGGGCGAGCATCCTGCTCGGCCGGCCCGTGCCCGTTGACGGCCCGTACCCGCACGTCTGCGGGTCGGTGCTGGTCGGGCTGATGACGGGCCGGCCGGTGCGGATCGGTCACCGCGACTGCGCGGCCTGCGCCACGATCGCCGCCGCAGCCGACGCCCGGATCGAGGGCGACCGGTGACCGGCCTGTGCGCCACCCGCCCCGCCGACTGGTGGGACCTCGGCGACGACGGCAACCGCCTCGCCCTCGCCATCTGCCGCGCCTGTCCCGCCCTGGCCACCTGCGCGGCCGACACGACGGCACGGGAGGCCGGTGTCATCCGCGCCGGCATCGCCTACCTGGAGCGGGGTGGCATCGCCCCGATCTGCCAGTGCGGCTACCCCGACGACAAGCGGGCGGACTCGCGCCGCACCACCGTCCTGTGCCGCCGGTGTCACGTCCCGCAGGTGCGGGCGTGGCGGCAGGACCGGCGCCGCTACTGGGCCGAGTACTACCGCCGCCACCAGGCGCGGCGAGCCACGACCACCAACCCCACAACCGAGGAGATTCGAGCCGCATGACCACCACGACCGCCTATCGGAAGCTGACCCAGGACGAGTTGATGGCCGAGGCCCGCGAGCGGTTCGGCCCCGACCCGATGCGGTGGGCGTTCCGCTGCCCGAGCTGCGGGGACGTCGCCAGCCTCCAGGACTTCAAGGATGCCGGTGGTTCGCCGGGGCTGGCCGGGCAGCAGTGCATCGGCCGGGAGCTGGCCAGGCTCACCGGGGAGGCGGTGACGAAGCCGATGCCGTCGAGCACCAGGGGCTGCGGCTGGGTGGCCTACGGGCTGATCTCCGGCCCGTGGGAGGTCGTCGTGCCGGCCGAGGACGGCAAGCCGGAGCGCTCGATCTGGGGCTTCCCTCTCGCCGAGGCGACGCCGGTCCCTGCCGCCTGACCGC
>NZ_JBMDXT010000483.1:0-6357 GCF_048594475.1 Nakamurella sp.
TACCTACCTCGCACTCCTGCCCGGTTGGCTGAGTCCGGAAAACCTGATCAACAACATGGGTGCCTGGGCCGTGCTCGGCATCATGCTGATCATTTTCGCCGAGTGCGGCATCCTGCTCGGCTTCTTCCTGCCCGGGGACACCCTGCTGTTCGTCTCCGGCCTGTTCATCGCCAGCGGCGCGATCGACATCAACCTGTGGCTGTTCATCGCCCTGGTCTCGCTCGCCGCATTCGTCGGGAACATGGTCGGCTACTGGATCGGCTACAAGATCGGGCCGCCCGTCTTCAGCCGGCCCAATGCCAAGCTGCTCAAGCGCGAATACATCGACAAGTCGGCGGCCTTCTTCGACAAGTACGGCAAGATCACGATCGTGCTGGCCCGCTTCGTGCCGGTCGTGCGGACGGTGGCCACCGTGATGGCCGGCGCCTCCCGGATGAACGTCAAGATCTACACGGTCTACTCCGCCATCGGTGGCGTCATCTGGATCACCAGCGTCACCGTCGCCGGCTACTTCCTCGGCCAGATCGGCTTCATCCGCGACAACCTGGACCTGATCGTGATCGCGGCCGTGGTGATCGTGATCTGCGCGAGCGCGTTCCCCGCCGTCGCCCACTGGATCGCCAGCCGCAAGCAGAAGCAGGCGGCCAAGGGCGAGCAGGCGCCGGGGGCGTCCGGCGTCGAGCGCGCGGCCGAGTGAGTCCGGCCGGTCCCCGGAGCATGGACGTCCCGTTGACCACCATCCAGAGCACCACGCCCTGGGTGCTCATCGCGATCGCGGTGATCGCCCTGGTCCTGGCCATCCTGATCAAGAAGATCGTCGGCAAGATCATCGTGCTGGTCCTGGCCGCGGTGCTGATCTTCGTCGGCTGGCAGCAGCGCCAGCACGTGATCGACTTCGCCAACGGGGTGAAGGACGACGCATGCGGGGAGTCGGTCACGTTCCTCGGCGTGGACGTGGCCCTGCCCGACGACTGGTGCCGGCCGTCCTGATCACCAGGCCCGCGACAGGTCGGCGTGCTGCCGGATCCAGGCGTGCATCGCGATCCCGGCGGCGACGCCGGCGTTGATCGAACGGGTCGATCCGAACTGCGCGATGGAGACGGTGACGGCGGCCCCGGCCCGGGCCGCCTCGCTGAGCCCGGCCGACTCGCCGCCGAACAGCAGCAGGCAGGACCGCGGCAGCGGGGTGGTCTCGATGGGCACCGCGCCCGGGAGGTTGTCGACCGCCACCACCGTCAGCCCGCGGGCGGCCGCGGTCGCCAGCAGCAACCCGACGTCGGCGTGGTGCCGCAGATGCTGGTAGCGGTCGGTGACCATCGCCCCGCGCCGGTTCCAGCGCCGGCGGCCCACGATGTGCACCTCGTGCACGGCGAACGCGTTCGCGGTACGCACGACCGTGCCGATGTTGGCGTCGTAGGCGAAGTTCTCGATCGCCACCTCGAGCGGGTGGCGGCGGCCGTCCAGGTCGGCGACGATCGCCTCCCGGCGCCAGTACCGGTAGCGGTCGACGACGTTGCGCCGATCACCGGCGGCCAGCAGCTCCGGGTCGTACCGGTCGCCGGCCGGCCAGGGCCGGGGATGCGGCCCCACCCCCACCGGGGCGGTCGCCCACTCCGTCGGGCCCGGTCCGTCCGTGACATGGCCGTCCCCGAGGCCGTTCGGGTCCTCGCTCACATGGGGGGCAGGCCGAGGTCGTCCAGCCCGAGCAGGTAGCGGTACTCCAGGCCCGCCCGGGCGAAGACCTCGTCGGCGCCGGTCTGCCGGTCCACGATCGTGGCGACCCCGACCACCTCGGCGCCGACCTCCCGCAACGCCTCGACGGCGGTCATCGGCGAGTTCCCGGTCGTGGTGGTGTCCTCGACGACCAGCACCCGCCGGCCGGCGACAGCCGGCCCCTCGACCTGACGCTGCATCCCGTGCGCCTTGGCCTGCTTGCGGACGACGAACGCGTCCAGCGGGCGACCCGCGGCATGCAGCATCGAGGTCGCCACCGGATCGGCGCCCAGGGTCAGCCCCCCGACCGCGTCGAACGCCCAGTCGGCGGTCAGGTCGCGCATCAGCCGCCCGATCAGCGGAGCGGCCTCGTGGTGCAGGGTGGCGCGCCGCAGGTCCACGTAGTAATCGGCCTCCCGGCCGGACGACAGGGTGACGCGTCCGTGCACCACGGCGAGCCGGCCGACGAGCTCGGCGAGCCGGTGCCGCGGGTCGGCGTCGGGGGCGGGCGGGGACTGGGTCTGCGTCACCCGCCCAGCGTGTCACAGCCGGATCAGGTGAACAGGCTCACCCCGCCCGGCCCGACCAGCAGCCCGACCACGATCAGCACGATGCCCCACAGCAGCTGCTTCCGGATGATCGCGAAGATGCCCGAGACCACCAGAATCACGGCCAGAATCCACAGTACGAACGCCATCGTTCCACTCCTGTCCGGGACCTCATCGGGTCCACCCACGGGCCGGTACCCCGCCGGCCGGACCCGGAAACGAGGCCACAGCACCCGGTCCGGCCCGGGTTTGGCCCGGTGCGGCGCGGGGTACCCGCCCATCAGCTCCCCCGGACGGTGGGGCAGTCCGGCGGCAGCCGGGTCGGCAGGAGGGATGACGGACATGACGATGGGCGATCGGATCAAGCACGGCGCCGAGGAAGCGGTCGGCAAGGTCAAGGAGGCCGCCGGCAAGCTGACCAACAACGAGGAGCTCGAGGCCCGCGGGCAGGCCGAGCAGGCCAAGGCCAACGTCAAGCAGGCCGGCGACGACGTCAAGGACGCGGCGAAGGACACCTTCTCCTGATCCGGAGCTCCACCGGCACCGCACGACGGCGCTCGCCCGGCCGGGGGCGCGCCGTTTCGCGTCCGGGCGCCCCACCGGGCCGTGGTGGACCGCTCAGGTGCGACCCTTGGACTTGACCCGGGAGGCGGCCCGCCGCACCAGCGACCTCGGCAGCAGGCGGGTTCCCAGGTAGACCGCCTTGTAGAGCGGCCCGGGGATGCTGACCACCCGGTTGTGCCGCAGGTCGGCGAGCGACTCGCGGACCAGCCGGTCGATGTCGACGTAGGCCCAGTCCGGGGTGCTCGACATGTCGATGCGAGCGCGCTCGTGGAACTCGGTCCGGACGAACCCGGGGCACAGGGCCTGGATCCGCACCCCGGTCCCGTTGACTGCCATCGACATCGCCTCGCTCAGCGAGATGACGAATGCCTTGGTCGCGCCGTAGGTCGAGCCTCGGCCGGGCACCAGCCCGGCGGTGGACGCCACGTTGATGACGGCGCCGTGGCCGCGGGCGATCATGCCGGGCAGCGCCGCCCGCATCAGCAGCATGACCGTCACCGCGTTCAGCTCGACCTGCCGCTGCAGGTCGGCCGGCGCGGCCTGGAGGAACTCGACGCCCAGGGTGCCGCCGGCGTTGTTGACCAGCAGGTCGACCGGGTCGACGGCGGCCGCGAGCCGGTCCGTCACCCGGTCCCGCGACGCGGACTCGGTCAGGTCGGCCGCGATGGTCTCGACCGCGGGCGCTCCCAGACCGAGCAGCGCGGTCCGCCGCTGCGCCAACCGGTCGGCGTCCCGGGCCACCAGCACGAGGGCGTAGCCGGCGGCGGCGAGGTGCCGGGCGAACGCCCACCCGATTCCGGACGTGGCGCCGGTGACCAGAGCAAGAGGCATGCCCCGACCGTAGCCGCAGCCGGCCGGCCGGATCCCCGGCTCACACGCGCCGAACGATGCGCGGGTCGGAGCGCTCCCCCATGCTCGCGGGGAACGGGCACGGGACGACCTGGGAGCGGCCATGGCAGCGATCGACGACCTCTCCGAGCTGGTCGAACGAGCGGCCGCCGCCGAGCGGTCCGCCCTGGCGGCCAAATGGAAGGACCGCGGGGACGTGGCGGGCACCGTCCGGCGGGTGCGTCAGGCCGCCGAAGACCAGCGCGAGGCGATCCGGCTCGACAGCCGCGGCACGGATCGGCTCTCGCCGCGATGGGCCGAGCTCCGGCACAACTATCTCAACCTCGGCGCGCAGCCGGAGATCGCCTCGGCCGGCCAGGACGGCGAGCCCGCCCCGGTCAGCCACGCCGCCGCCGCACAGGCCGAGGCGGACGCGATCGCCGCGGTCGGCCTGGCCCGGGTCGCGTTGACCGACGCCGCCCTGGCCGTGCTCCAGGCCCGGCTGGCCCGGATCGACGCCGGCGAGGACGCCGCCGACGCGGCGGCGATCGACGGGCACGTGCCGCTCGCCGGCCGCAACCCGGTCAGCCGGCACGGTCCGGCGCTGGCCGGCGGGCTGCTCGGCGAGATCAAGTACATCGTCAACCGCAAGCCCCGGTCGACGATGAAGAGCCTGGCCATCGCGCTGGCGCTCGGCCTGCTCTACCTCGGCTGGATCCGGGCCTTCGACTGGGACAAGGACAAGCAGTGGCTGCCGTTCCTCGGCCTGTTCGTGCTGTCGGTGGTGATGGGCGGCTCGGTCTGCATCAACGCGCTGTCCTTCGACGCCATGCGGGTCCGGGCGGCGCTGGACACCGGGCAGCGGCTGTGGCACCTGCTGGTCATCAAGAACCTGGCCCTGCTGTGCCTGGTCGCGCCGATCGGCTTCCTGCTCAGCGCGCTGATCGCCGTCTTCTCCGGCGACTGGAGCCGCTTCGTCAACGCCCTGGTGCTGACGGTGTGCTTCATCCTGCTGTGGCTGGGCGTGGGCAACATCGTCTCGATCGGCGTGCCCAGCCGCGACGAACCGCTGCTCAAGCGCAAGCAGTCGGGCAGCCTCAAGCAGTTCCTCATCGCGTTCGCCGTCTCGTACGCGGTCGGCTACCTGGTGAACATCATGCTCGTGTGGCGGGCGTTCGCGGCCCGGGACATGGCCGCCAAGCTCGGTGAGCAGTGGCTCCCGCTGATCTTCCTGGTGGTCTCCTGCGTCTCGATGTGGATCCTGCTGACCGTCTTCGCGGTGGCGCTGTCCCAGCAGCCGCGGGTGCGGCGGCTGTTGCAGCGCGAGATCGCCGATTACAGCCGTAACGCCGAGGCGCTGGCCCTGGAGAAGGAGGCCGCGCGGGCGGGCGCCGAGCAGCCCGACCGGGCCCCCGCGGCCCCCTGATCGGCCCGGCTCAGCCCATCGTCTTCTGCCCGTCGATGGTCTCCCGGATGATGTCCGCGTGACCGGCGTGCTGGGCGGTCTCGCCGATCAGGTGCAGCAGGACCCGCCGGACCGACCGGGTCGCTCCCGGCTCGAACCACGGCGCCGGCGGCAGCGGGTACGCGACATCCAGATCGGCGGTCCTGGCCAGCTCGTCGGTCCGGGCGGCGACCGCCTCGTACGCGGCGACGACGTCCGCGAGGGTCTCGTCCTCCCGGAGCCGGAAGCCGTCCGCGTACTCGGCCTCGGCGTTGTCCCCGCCGGCCATCGAATCGGGCGCGCCGATGGCGAAGTCGTACCAGCCCTGCTCGGTGGCGCTGACGTGCTTGATCAACCCACCGATGGACAGCGCACTGGCCGTCGGGGTGAGCCGGGCCTGCTCGTCGGTCAGGCCCTGCGCGGTGAACGTCAGGAACGACCGGTGCATCCGCAGCGCCTCCAGCAGGTCCTTGCGTTCCTGGGTCAGGTCGTCCGTCGCGGTGCTTGCCGTGCTGGTCATGGTGCGCCTCCTGGTCGGCCGGTGCGGTCCGTCTCACCGTAACGATGGAAGCGGCCAGCTTCTGTCCTCTTTCAAAGCTCACGGTGAGCATCCGGGCGACCGCGCTGGGTTGCCACGGCCACCCGTCGGAGTTAGCGTCCACTCCTCGGTGTGATCTGGGACACGTGTCAGCCCACGCCGCTCATCCTCACCTCCAGCGCGGGAGCGTCGCATGCCCAGGACCCGAGCCCGGACCCGTCCCTCGCGCCCGGTCGCGCTGCTGACCGCCGCCCTGCTTGCGGTGAGCCTGCCCGTCGCCGTGCCGGCGACGGCGGCGGGCACGGCGGTCGCGCCCGAGCCCGGCCCGACGGTGACCCTGGTCGGCAGCCTGCAGGACGAGCTCGGGTGCGGTGGCGACTGGGACCCGGCCTGCCCGGCGACCGTGCTGACCTGGGACGCCGGCACCGGGCGCTACCGGGGCACGTTCGATCTGCCGGCGGGCGACTACGAGTACAAGGTGACGATCGGCGCCAGCTGGGCGGAGAGCTACGGCGCCGGCGGGGTCAAGGACGGGCCGAACATCCCGCTCCGGCTCCGGGGTGACGCCCGGGTCACCGTCGCCTACGACGGTTCGAGCCACCTGACCACCGTCGGGTCGAACCCGGGCGGCCTGTCCCCCGACCAGGAGCGATCGCTGGCCGGCAGCAGCCTGCGCTCGGCCCTGACCCGGGAGCGGTTCTACTTCGTCATGGCCGACCGCT
>NZ_JBMDXT010000484.1:0-32044 GCF_048594475.1 Nakamurella sp.
GCCCGCAACGGCCGCGCCCGCGCCCGCGACGGCCCTGCCCGCGACCGCCGCTTCCGCGACCGCCGTGCCCGCGACGGTCGGAACCGACGCGCCCCCGCGCCGCCGGTTGGCCCTGTCCCCATCCCGGGCGAGCGATTTCAAGTCGTGCCCGCTGCTGTACCGGCTGCGGGCGATCGACCGGCTGCCCGAGCCGCCGAGCCCGGCCGCCGTGCGGGGCACCCTGGTGCACGCGGTGCTCGAGGCGATGTTCGGGCAACCGCCGGCCGACCGGACCCCGGACCGGGCGGTCGCGCTGGTCGGGCCGACCTGGGAACGAATGGCCCAGGACTGTCCGGACCTGGCCGGCCTGCTGCCGCCCGACGACGTGGCCGCCTGGCTGTCCTCGGCCCGGTCGCTGGTCCGCAGCTACTTCGACCTGGAGGACCCGCGCCGGTTCGAGCCCGAGGCATGCGAGTACGCGGTGGAGATCGACACGGCCGACGGGGTGCCACTGCGGGGCTTCATCGACCGCCTCGATCTCGCGCCCACCGGCGAGCTGCGGATCGTGGACTACAAGACCGGGCGCTCCCCGGGGCCGGACTTCGAGGGTGCGGCGCTCTATCAGCTCAAGTTCTACGCGCTGATGATCTACCGGCTGCGCGGGGTGGTCCCGGCCCAGCTCAAGTTGATCTACCTGGCCGACGGGCTGTCGCTGCAGTACGCCCCGACCGAGGCGGAGCTGCTGTCCTTCGCCCAGTCCGTCGGCGCGCTGTGGCGGGCGATGGTCGCCGCCGTGCAGAGCGGCAACTTCCCGGCCCGGCGGGGCCAGATGTGCCGCTGGTGCAGCCACCAGGCGCTGTGCCCGGAGTTCGGCGGAACCCCCCCGCCCTATCCGGGCCCGCCCGAGCCGGCCCCGACGGCCGGCGACCCGATGGCCCCGAACCCGATGGTTCCGAACCCGATGGCCACGGACCCGGCGGTTCGGGTCTAGGCGGGACGCCGGGCTCGCCGGCAGGGGCTAGAGGCGGCTGGTCCGGATGTCGGACGCGACCATGGCCCGGGCCCCCAGGTCGTACAGCGCGTCCATGACGGGGTTGATCTCGGCCCGGCGGACCATCGCGCGCACCGCCCGCCAGGCCGGGTCGGCCATCGGGGAGACGGTCGGCGATTCCAGTCCCGGGGTGATGGCGGTGGCCCGGCCCAGCAACTCGATCGGGCAGTCGTAGTCCAGCATCAGGTACTGCTGCGCGATGACCACGCCCTGCAGCCGGTTGCACAGCTGCGCCGCGGCCGGCGACGGCTCGGTGTCCAGGCGGGCGAACAGGGCCGCCTCGGACTTGAGGATGACGTCCCCGAACGCGACCAGGCCGTGCTGGCGGAGCGACCGGCCGGAGTCGACGACGTCGGCGATCGCGTCGGCCACCCCGAGCTGGATCGAGATCTCGACCGCACCGTCCAGCCGGATGACGTCGGCGGCGATGCCGTGGGCGGCCAGGTCGTTGCGGGTCAGGTTCGGGTACGACGTCGCGATCCGCGCGCCGGCCAGGTCGCTGACGTGCCAGTCCTTGTGCTCGGGCCCGGCGTAGCGGAACGTCGAGTAGCCGAAGCCCAGGCTGGTCAGCTCCTGCACGGGGGCGCCGGAGTCGGCGGCCAGGTCGCGGCCGGTGATGCCCAGGTCCAGCTCGCCCGATCCCACGTAGACGGCGATGTCCTTGGGCCGCAGGAAGTAGAACTCGACGTCGTTGGCCAGATCCAGGACGCTCAGGTCGCGGGACTCGGACCGCCCGCGGTACCCCGCCTCGCGCAGCATCGCCGCAGCCGGCTCGGACAGCGTGCCCTTGTTGGGCACGGCAACTTTCAACATGTCGGCAGATCTCCTTCAGGCCCGGCCGGTCCGGCCGGGACGGCATGCCACTGTGTCACGGGCGGGGGGGGGTTCACAGGTACCGGTACACCTGCTCGAGCGTGATGCCGCGGCCGATCATGATCACCTGCGCGCGGTAGAGCAGCTGCGAGATCTCCAGGGCCAGACTGTCGTCGTCCTCGTGCTCGGCGGCCAGCCACACCTCACCGGCCTCCTCCAGGAGCTTCTTGCCCTGGGCGTGCACCCCGGCGTCGAGAGCCTGCACGGTGCCCGATCCCTCGGGCCGGGTGCGGGCCCGGTCGGTCAGCTCGGCGAACAGCGAGTCGAACGTCTTCACGGGCGTCGATTCTGGCAGAGCCCGGTCAGGTTCCACGACCACGCCTGCTCGTGACTGACTGACGGTCAGTCACTTGGTATGGTCGTCGCATGGACACCACCCTCGAACTGGGACTGATCCCCGGGAGCCTGCGGGCCGAGTCCGTCACCCGCCGCCTCGCCCACGTGTTGGCCGGTCTGACCCCTTCCCTGTTCCATGGCCGCGTCCTGGAGATCGGCGACCTGCCGCTCTACAACGAGGACCTGGACGTGGGGATGACCACGACGCCGCCGGCGCCCTGGACCCGCTTCCGGAACGAGGTTCGACGCTGCGACGCCGTGCTGTTCGTCACCCCGGAGTACAACCGGAGCGTGCCGGCTCCCTTGAAGAACGCCGTCGACGTGGGGTCCGCACCTCATGGTCAGGGCGCGTTCACCGGCACGCCGGCCGCGATCATCAGCGCCTCGCCGGGCCGCATGGGCGCCTTCGGTGCCAACCACCACCTGCGCCAGTCCCTGGTCTTCCTCGACATGCCCACGATGGCCCAGCCCGAGCTCTACCTGGGCGACAGCGACCGCCTGTTCGACCCGGCCGGCCGGCTCCGGCATGAGGACATGCGCGACCGGCTCGTCGCGTACCTCACGGCGTTCTCGGCCTGGTGTCACCGGCAGATCCGGGTCCCGGCATGACGGCGGCGCCGTCGGGTCGGGCCCGCCGCGCGCCGGCCGCGCGACGGGAAGCCGTCCTTGACGCCGCGCGGACGCTGTTCATCGAGCAGGGGGTCGGCGCCACCACGATGGCCCAGATCGCCGACCGCGCGGGCGTGGCCAAGGGCACGGTCTATCTGTACTTCGCCTCGAAGGACGCCATGCTCGGCTGCCTGGAGGCCGAGTTCGAATCGGACATCGTCCGCCGGACCCGGGCCTGGTGCGACGGACACACCGAGATCGCCGATGCGGTGCCGGCCTGGTGCGCCGGCCTCGTCCATGCCTACCTGGCCACCCGACCCGTGCACGACATGCTGTTCCTGGGCCGCACTCCGACCACCCGGGCGGCCGTCGCCGACAACGGCCTGATCGACGACCTGCACACCCTCCTGGCGGACGCCGGACGGCCCCACCCGGCCGACGTGGCCGCCTTTCTGGTCGGCGGCATCACGGTGATGGTCGATCGCGCCCTGCTGCACGACGACCATCCGGACCAGCAGAGGCTGGCCGACACCGCGCGCCGCTTGGCGTCCGCCGTTCTCGACCACTGATCTTCCGACGCCGCGCATCGATCGTGCTATATTCGCTGCAATTGCAGATATTCGCAATTGCAGGGAGAACAGGATGACCAGGCCGCTCTACCAGGTCAAGGCCGACTTCTTCAAGACGCTGGGTCACCCGGTGCGCATCCGCGTGCTCGAGCTGCTCGGGCAACGAGAGCACGCCGTGTCCGAGATGCTGCCCGAGGTCGGCGTCGAGGCGGCCAACCTCTCGCAGCAGCTCGCGGTCCTGCGCCGCGCCGGCCTGGTCGCGACCCGCAAAGAGGGCTCGGCGGTCTACTACTCGCTGACCAGCCCGCGGGTGTCCGATCTGCTGGCGGTCGCCCGCGGCATCCTCACCGAGGTGCTGACCGAGCAGCTCGGCGTCATCAACGACCTGCGCGCGCCGCTGCCGCCGGTCTGACCCACCGGCCCACCGGTCGCCCGTCTCCGTTCCCGTTCCCGGTCCCGTTCCGATTCCGGACCCGTCCCCCGCCGACCACGTCAGGGAGTTCGTCATGCTCGCGCTCTGGCGCAAGATCCGGGCCACCGGCCGGGTCGCCGAGCCGGCCCCGCCGGCACCGGCGGCCTCGACGGTGCCCGCGGCGGCCCGCGCGCTGGGCGGCTCGGTGCAGCTGCGCCACGTCGACGCGGGGTCCTGCAACGGCTGCGAGATCGAGATCGGGGCGGCGTTCGGCCCGGTCCACGATGCCGAGCGGTACGGCGCCCGCCTGGTCGCCTCGCCCCGGCACGCCGACGCGCTGCTGGTCACCGGGGTCGTCACCCGCAACATGGCCGAGCCCCTGCGCCGCACCTGGGCGGCCGTGCCCGAACCGAAGCTGGTGGTCGCGGTGGGTGACTGCGCCCGCACCTGCGGGCCGTTCCGCGGCGCCCCCGGGGTCGCCGGCTCGGTCGGCGACGTCGTCCCGGTCGACCTGGAGATCCCCGGCTGCCCGCCGCGGCCCGACGCGATCGTCGAGGGTCTGCGAAAGCTGACCGGTCGATGACCGCGCTGACCGCCGGCCTGATCGGGGTGCTCGCCGCCGGGTCGGCGTCCGTGGTCGCCGGCCTGCTGGTGCCCCGGGCCCGGCGGGCGGCGGTGGTCGGCACCGGCCTGACGGTCGTCGGGATCGCCGCCGTGGTCGCCGGCGTCGCCGCCCTGGCCGGCCAGACCGCGACCATCGCGGCCCCCGACCTGCTGCCGCTGTTCGGGCTGCAGTTCATGGTCGACCCGCTGGCCGGGATCTTCCTGGTCATCACCGGCGCGGTGACCGTCGCGGTCGGCGTCTACGGCATCGGCTACGGCCGGGCGGCCGGACCGGGCCGTCAACACGGCCACGCACACGGCCAGGGACACGGACACGGGCACGGACACGGGCACGGACACGGGCTGGACGATCGGGGGGTCCAGGCCGTGCTGCCGCTGTTCGTGCTGGCCATGCTGGCCGTCCCGGTCGCGGCCGGCGTGGCCACGCTGTTGCTGTGCTGGGAGCTGATGGCACTCACCTCCCTGCTGCTCGTGCTGGCCGAGCACCGGCAGCGACCGAGCGTCGCCGGCGCCGGTCGCTGGTACGCGGTGATGACCCACCTCGGGCTGGTCGCCGTCCTCATCGGGCTCTCGACGTTCACCGCGCACGCCGCCGACGGCTCGTTCGCCGCCCTGCGGGCCGCGGCGCCCACCCTCACCCCGGCGGTGGCCGCGACGGTGTTCGTGGCCACCGGCATCGGATTCGGCTCCAAGGCGGGCATCGTCCCGCTGCACGCGTGGCTGCCGCGGGCCCACCCCGAGGCCCCGAGCAGCGTGTCCGCGCTGATGTCGGCCGCCATGGTGAACCTGGGGGTCTACGGCATCGTCCGGGTCGGTTTCGACCTGCTCGGCGGCGCCGCACCGGCCGGCTGGTGGTGGCTGCTGGTGCTCGGGCTGGGCGCGGTGTCCGCCGTGCACGGGATCTTGCAGGCCGCGGTCGGCACCGACCTCAAGCGGCTGCTGGGCAACTCCACGACCGAGAACATGGGCCTGGTCCTGATCGGGGTCGGCGCCGCCGGGTTCTTCGCCACCGCCGGCGAACCCGACCTGGCCGCGCTGGCCATGGCCGCGGCCCTGCTGCACCTGCTCAACCACGCCGCGTTCAAGACGGTGCTGTTCACCTCCGCCGGGTCGGTGGTGCAGGCGACCGGACGCCGCGACCTGGACGACCTGGGCGGCCTGGCCACCGGGATGCCGGTCACCACGGCGGCGTTCGGGGTGGGTGCGCTGGCCGCCTCGGCGCTGCCGCCCGGCGCCGCGTTCGTCAGCGAATGGCTCCTCCTACAGGCCCTGATCCACGGGCTGCCGGCCGCCGGGGTGACCGCGGCCATCGTGCTGCCGCTGGCCGTCGCGGCGATCGCGCTCACCGCCGGGCTGGCGGTGGCCACGTTCGTCAAGGCGTTCGGCATCGGCTTCCTGGCCCAACCCCGCACCGCGGCCGCGGCGGCCGCGACCGAGGGCGCGGTCACGATGCGGGTCGGTATGGGGCTGGCCGCCGCCGCCTGCGTCGCCCTGGCCCTGGCGCCCACCCTGGTCCTGCCGGCCGTCGGCACCGTCGCGGCCACGGTGGTCGGCGGCGGCGACCCGATCCGCGTCGACGGCCTGACGATCCGGCTCGTCGGCCGGCTCGGCGAGACCGTCGGGTCGCTCTCCCCGCTGATGCTCGCGCTGGCCCTGGTCATCGGCCTGGTGCTGGCCCTGGCCGGGGCCCGGGCCGTGGCCGGCCGCCGGGCCGCCCGCGCCGCCCGGCTGTGGGACTGCGGCGGCGGCCCGCTGACCGCCCGCATGGAGTACTCCGGGACCGCGTTCGCCGAGCCGTTGCAACGGGTGTTCGACGACGTGCTGCACGCCGAGCAGGACGTGGCCGTGTCCCACCACGACGAGGCGCACTACCTGGTGCAGACCATCGAGTACCGCCGGCGGGTGCCGGACCGGATCGAGCGGCGGCTCTACGACCCGGTCCTGCGCGCGGTGGCCGCGTGGGGCGAGGCCGGGCGCCGGCTGGCCACCGGCAGCGTGCACCGGTACCTCGGGTACGGCTTCGCCGTGCTCTGCGGGCTGCTCGTCCTGCTCGTGGTGGTGCCGGCATGACGGGCTTGCTCACGGTGGTCCTGCAACCGGTGCTGGTCGTGGCCCTGTCCCCGTGGCTGCTCGGGCTGATGCGGCAGGTCCGCGCCCGGATGGAGGGCCGGGCCGGCCCGGGCATCGGGCAGCCCTGGCGGGACCTGCGCAAGCTCATGCGCAAGGAGCCGATCGCCCCGGCCGGTACCACGGTGGTGTTCCGCACGGCCCCGTTGGTGCTGGTGGCCACCTGCCTGGTGGTGGCCGCGGTGACCCCGCTGATGAGCACGGCCGCCGCCGTCGACCCGCTGTCCGACCTGTTCGCGGTCGTGGCCCTGCTGACCCTGGGGACGGTGGCGTTGGCGCTGGCCGGGATCGACACCGGCACGGCGTTCGGCGGTCTGGGGGCGAGCCGGGAGGCGACGATCGTCGCCCTGGTCGAGCCGACCCTGCTGGTCGCGATCTTCGCCCTGTCCGTGCCGGCCGGCTCGACCGACCTGGGCGCGATCGTCGGTGCGACGCTGGCCGACCCGGCGCAGGTGCTGTCCCCGGTCAGCCTGCTCGCGGCCGCCGCGCTGGTCGTGGTGATCGTCGCCGAGACCGGGCGGTTGCCGGTGGACAACCCGTCCACCCACCTGGAGCTGACGATGGTGCACGAGGCGATGGTCCTGGAGTACGCGGGGCCGGACCTGGCCCTGGTCGAGCTGGCGGCGGCCATGCGGCTGACCCTGTTCCTGGGGCTGCTGGCCAACCTGTTCCTGCCGTGGGGCATCGCGAGTGGCGGCGGGCCGGTCGCGCTCGCCGTCGGGGCCGTCGCAGTGGTGGCCAAGGTGGCCCTGCTCGGCGCCCTGCTCGCGGCCGGTGAGATGTTCCTGGCCAAGCTCCGGCTGTTCCGGGTGCCCGAACTGCTCGCCGGTTCCTTCGTCATGGGGCTGCTGGCCGTCGGCGCCTCCTACTTCCTGGCCTGACGCCGATGACCGACGACCTGTTCACCCAGCTGCTGAATCTGACGGTCGGCGCGATGCTGCTGCTCGCCGTGCTGATCCTGTGGCGTCGCGAACTGGCCGCGATCATCACCCTGTTCGCGGCGCAGGGGCTGGCCCTGGCGGCGACCGTCGGGGTGATCGCCCTGCACGAGGGGTCGGTCGAGCTGGCGGTCGTCACCGCGCTGGTCCTGGCCCTCCGGGCGGGGATCCTGCCCCGGCTGCTGCGGCGCACGCTGGCCGCGGCAGGGCCCAACCGGCGGGAGACCCGGCCGCTGGTCAACGTGGTGGCCTCGCTGCTGGCCGCGGCCGGGTTGACCCTGCTCGCCTACGCGGTGGCCCAGCCGCTGGTGGCGCTGGAGCCGTCACCGGCCACCCACGCCATCCCCGCGGCGCTCGCGGTCGCGCTGATCGGCTTCCTGGTCCTGGTCACCCGCCGGCTGGCGCTGTCGCAGCTCGTCGGGTTCCTCCTGCTGGACAACGGGATCACCGCCGTCGGGATCCTGACCACGGCCGGGATCGGGGTGGTCGTCGAGCTGGGCATCTCGATGGACGTCCTGCTGGTGGTCATCGTGCTCCAGGTGCTCAAGTCGCGGATCCGCGCCGCGTTCGGCGCCACCGACCTGGACGAGCTGCGGGAGTTGCACGACTGATGGACACCGTGACCACCCAGCTGACCACCCAGCTGACCACCCAGCTGACGACCGCAGGCCCGGTGCTGGTGCCGTTGCTGACGGCGGGCGCCGTGGCCGCCCGGCGCCGGCACGACGAGGTGGCCCGGGTGGCCGTCGCCGGAGCGGTCGCCCTGCTGGCCGTGGCCGTCCGGCTGGCGGTGACGGTGGTCACGCAGGGCCCGGTCACCGACCCGACCGGGCTGCTGACCGTCGA
The DNA here is from genome assembly GCF_048594475.1 of Nakamurella sp. Classification (NCBI taxonomy): domain Bacteria; kingdom Bacillati; phylum Actinomycetota; class Actinomycetes; order Nakamurellales; family Nakamurellaceae; genus Nakamurella; species Nakamurella sp. The sequence goes on from NZ_JBMDXT010000484.1 coordinate 8,365, forward strand.
CGCGCTCAGCGCGTTCATGCTGCTGGTCGTCGGAGCGGTCGCGACGGTGGTCGCCCTCGCCACACCCGCGCACCTCCGGGTCGAGATGGCGGCCGGCCGGCTGGACCGGGCCGGCCGGACCCGCCAGCTGGTGCTGGTCCAGCTGTTCCTGGCCGCGCTGGCCGGCGCGGTGGCGGCGGGCAGCCTCGGCGTGCTGTGGGTGGCGCTGGAGATGACCACGGTGCTGACGGCTCTGCTGGTCGGTCAGGGCGGCGGCCGGGGCAGCGACCGGGGCACGGCCGAGGCCGCCTGGAAGTACGTGATCATCTGCTCGACCGGTATCGCGCTGGCCCTGCTGGGCACGTTCGTGCTCAACGCCGCCGCGCACCGGGCCGGCGCCGGGCTGGACTGGGCGGGCCTGACGGCCGCGGCGCCGCACCTCGATCCGGGGGTGACGCGCCTGGCGGTGCTGCTGCTGGTCCTCGGGTTCGGCGCCAAGGCCGGCCTCGCGCCGCTGCACGCCTGGCTGCCCGATGCCTACTCCCAGGCGCCGGCGCCGGTGTCGGCGCTGATGTCCGGGGTACTGAGCAGTGTGGCCTTCTACGCGGTGCTCCGGGTCAAGGCGGTGGCCGACCCGGCGCTGGGACCGGACTTCGCGCGCCGGTTGCTGCTCGTGCTGGCCCTCGCGTCGATCGCGCTGGCCGCGTCGCTGCTGATCGCGCAGCGCGACTACACCCGCATGCTGGGCTATTCGAGCATCGAGACCATGGGCCTGCTCGCGCTCGGCGCGGCGGTCGGCAGCCCGCTGGCGATGGCCGCCGTGCTGCTGCAGGTCCTCGGGCACGGGCTGGTCAAGAGCGGGCTGTTCCTGGGCGCCGGCCGGCTGCGGCAGCTGACGGGCAGCAGCCGGATCGCCGACGTGCGCGCCCTCGCCGCCCGGGAACCCGTCCTGGCCTGGGCCTTCGGGCTCGGGATGCTCGCCCTGCTCGGGTTTCCGCCGTTCCTGCTGTTCGTCGGGGAGCTGGGCATCGTCCGGGCCGGGTTCGCCGACGGGCTCGGCTGGGTCACCGCGGCCGCCCTGCTGATGCTCCTGGTGGCCGCCGGGTCGTTGCTCAACGCCATCAGCCGGATGCTGTTGGGCGCTCCCCCGGCCGGCGGGCCGAGCGGCTCCGGGCCGGCCGGGGCGACGGCGCTGGCCACCCGCCGGCGGGCCCGGGTCGAGGCCACCACCGCCGCGATGATCGTCGCCCTGACCACCTGCGCCCTGCTGGGCGTGACCCTCGGACCGCTGACCGGCCTGCTGGACCAGGCGGTCGCCGTCGCCACCGGAGGAACACCGTGACCACGGGCATGAACAGCACGACGGGGGCCACCGAGCTGGACGCCGACGACCTGCTGCCGGCCGCGCAGACGCTGCTCGAGGGCGGCTTCCGGCTGGCGCTGATGGCCGGCCACGACGACGGGCCGGGCGGCGGGCTCCGGGTCGTCTACCTGTTCCTCCAGCCGGGGAACCCGCGGCGCGTGCAGTGGCAGGTCCGCTGCGACCGGTCGGCCCCGACGATCCCCAGCCTGGCCGGCATCTCGTTCCCGGCCGGCCGGTTCGAGCGGGAGATCCAGGACCTGTTCGGCATCCGCCCGGCGGACCACCCCCGGCCGAGCCGGCTGGTCCGGCACTTCCACTGGCCCCGGGGCTGGCACCCGATGCGCCGCGACGCCGGTCCCCCGCCGGCCTTCGGCGAGGTCGACGGCCCGTTCCCGTTCCGCACCGTCGAGGGGCCCGGGGTGCACGAGATCCCGGTCGGCCCGGTGCACGCCGGCATGATCGGCCCCGGGCACTTCCGGTTCTCGGTGGTCGGCGAGACGGTGCTGAACCTCAAGGCCCGCCTGTGGTTCACCTACCGCGGGGTCGAGAAGCTCTTCGAGGGAACCACTCCCGCGGCCGCGGTGGAGCTGGCCGAGCGGATCAGCGGCGACACGTCCGTCGGGCACGCGCTGGCCCTGTGCCGGGCCGTTGAGGACGCGGTGGATGCCTCGATCGACCCGGCCGCGCAGCGGATCCGCGCGATCCTGCTCGAGCTGGAGCGGCTGTACAACCACATCGGCGACATCGGCGCCCTGGCCAACGATGTCGGGCACGGGATCCTGAACGTCCACGCGTTGCGGATCCGGGAGCGGTTGTTGCGGGTGAACGACCGGGTGACCGGCCACCGGCTGCTGCGCGGCGCGGTGGTGCCGGGCGGGGCGCGGATCCGGACCCTGCCCGATCCGACCGAGCTGGCCGCCATCGCCGCCGACTGTGCCGAGGTGGTCGACCTCGCGCTGGGGCACAGCGTGCTGCGCGACCGGTTCGCCGGGACCGCGGTCCTCACCCACCGGCAGGCCGCCGACCTGGGCACGCTCGGGTACGTCGCCCGCGCCAGCGGGGTCCAGGTGGACGCCCGGTACGACCACCCGGTGCCCGGGCTGGTCCACCCGCCGGTCGAGCCGGGCCCGACCGACGGCGACGTGCTCTCCCGGTTCCTGGTCCGGGCCCGGGAGATCGCGGCCTCGGTCCGGATGGTCGGCGAGACGGTCGGCGCGGTGGACACCACGACCCCGCGGGAGGCGGGTCCGGGCGCCACCGGCCCGGCCGCCGGCGTCGGCATCGCCGAGGGCTGGCGCGGCACGAGCGTGCACCGGGTCGAACTGGACGGCCGGGGCCGCCTCACCCGGGCCCGCGTGGTCGACCCGTCGTTCTTCAACTGGCCGGCCCTGCCGCTGGCCATGGCCGACACGATCGTCCCCGACTTCCCGCTGGCCAACAAGAGCTTCAACCTGTCGTACCCGGGTAACGACCTGTAGCGCGGCGCCGCGTGCATCGTTGCTGCAACCCTCGACGGGCCGGGGAGCGACGACCAGGGTCGACGGGATGACGATCAGCGACATCATCAGCACGACGACGGTGGACGAGGCGGCCGAGCACTACGGGCTCGGCCGGGGCCGGGTGCGGGCCGGCGACCTCACCTTCGAGTACCTGGAGGCCGGCACGGGGCCGCTGGCCCTGTGCCTGCACGGGTTCCCGGACAGTCCCTTCACCTTCCGGCACCTGCTGCCCGAACTGGCCGACGCGGGCTTCCACGCCGTCGCCCCGTTCATCCGTGGTTTCGCGCCGACCGAGTTGCCGCCCCTGCGCACCTGGGTCCACACCTCGGTGATGGTGACCGACCAGATCGCGTTGGCCCGGGCCCTGGGTGGTGGACCGGACGCGCTGCTCGTCGCGCACGACTGGAACGCCGTCGCGGCCTGGGGCGCGCTCGGCCGGGCCCCGGACGCCTTCGGTCGCGCCGTCGTCATCAACATCCCGCCGTTCGACATCTTCGCCGAGAACCTGGGGACCTACGAGCAGATCAAGAAGAGCTTCTATTTCTGGTACTTCCAGATGCAGTCGGTCATCGAGGACCGGATCCGGCAGGACGATTTCCGGTTCATCCAGGACATCTGGGGCGACTGGTCACCCGGCTACGAGGCGGACGAGGACATGGTGCACATCCGGCGCGCCCTGGCCGATCCGGACCACCTGCACGCCGCACTCGGGTACTACTGGGGCCAGTTCGACCCGGGCCGGTTCGGCTCGCCGCAGTGGGCGGCCCAGCAGGAGGCGGCCTGGGGCGGCAGCGTCACGCAGCCGGTGCTCTACCTGCACGGCACCAACGACGGCTGCCACGGCATGACGCCGGAGCAGACGGCGGCGGTCCCGGCCTACGCCGGGCCCGGGTCCGCGGCCGAGCTGATCGAGGGTGTCGGCCACTTCATGCTGGTGGAGAAGCCGGCCGAGATCAACAAGCGGATCACCGACTGGCTGGGCCGGACCGGCAGGGGGCGCTGACCGGCCCGCCCCCGGTCGCGCTTCTGTCGCGGCTGTCAACCGGAGCACAATGGGGTCGAGCCCTCATCGACGAGGTAAGGAACCCGCCCGGATGACATCCGCGACCGGTGCCGACGCCGATCCGTGCGCGGTCCGCCGCGACACCGATCTGCGGCGGCATGCCCACCTGCTGCACCGGATGCACGACGCGATGCTGGACGGGGCCCCGTCGCCCGGCCCACCGCGCGGTGTCGTGCAGCGGTCCTGGCACCGGATGCGGGCCGCCGGGCACGACGCCGACCGGATCGGCCGGGTCGAGCCCGCCGACCGGCGCTCGGTCGAGGAGCGGCGGCGGCGGACGCCGTTGGCCATGGTCATCGACGGGCTGCGGGACAGTCTGGTGTCGGTGGCCGATCAGGCCGGCTACCTGATGATGGTGACCGACGCGGAAGGCATGGTGCTCTGGCGGGCGGGGAGCCCGCTGATCCGCCGCCGGGCGGATGCGGTCGGCTTCGCGGACGGCGTCCGGTGGACCGAGCAGACGGCGGGCACCAACGCCATCGGCACCGCCCTGGTGGAGCAGACACCGGTGCAGCTGTTCTCGGCCGAGCACTACACCCGGCCGCTGCACGGCTGGACGTGCACCGCCTGCCCGCTGCACGATCCGCGCACCGGAGCGCTGCTGGGCGTGGTCAACCTGTCCGGCGAGGCCCGGGACGCGCACCCGGAGACCGTGGCCCTGGTGCGGACCGCCGTGCGGTTCGCCGAGGCCGAGCTGTGGCGCCGGCGGGAGACCGGGCTGAATGCGTTGCGGGCGGTCGCCGGTTCCACCCTGGTCCGGGCCGGTGGTCCGGCCCTGCTGGTCGACGCGGACGGCTGGGTCGCCTCGGTCAACGGCATCGCCACCACCGGCCGCGTGGCGGCCCCGGCCGCCGGGCACCCGGTGGTCGTGCCGGGGGTGGGCCGGTGCCTGCCCGAACCGGTCGCCGGCGGCTGGCTGCTCCGGCCCGAGCCGGGCGGAGCCGGCGGCGCGTTGCGGCTGCGGCTGGATCGATCGGCCGTTCCCGCGCAGGCCGTGCTCGACGGCGGCCCCGGCCCGGCGTGGCGGTACCCGCTCAGCCCGCGGCACCACCAGTTGCTGGTGTCCCTGATGGCGGCCGGCCCGTCCGGGCTGACCGCGGCGGCGCTGTCCACGGCGGTCTACGGCGAGGCGGGGCACGACATCGCCGTCCGCGCCGAGATGTCGCGGCTGCGACGCCGGCTCGGCGGCGTGGTGCTCACCCGGCCCTACCGGATCTCCCCGGACGTCGTGGTCGACCCCGCCTGAGTGGGCCGCCGCTGGCCCCGCTCGGCGGGTGCCGGCCCGGTCGGGTGGGATCGGTCGGTCGCTGTCTCAGCCGGTCGGGTCACCCCGGTTCAGCTCGGTCGGTCGGTCGGTCGGGTCACCGGGTTCTGTTCAGCCGGTCGGCCGCTGGCAGGCGGTTCGGGTCAGCCGGCCCCGGTCAGCAGGTTCCGGTCGGTGACGGCGAACTCGGGCGAAGAGACCAGGCTGGCGGCGCGCGCGTCGTCCCGCAGCACACGGGTCGTGGCCGGATCCGTGGGGGTGATGATGAGGAACCGGCCGTCCCCGGCGGCGATCCAATCGCCGGTCGGGGCCCAGAACGCCGGCCCGAACTGGTAGTTGGCGTCCGGCGGGGCGGCCGGGAACGAGAGCAGGGTGCGGGCGCCGGCGCCGGCGTCGAGCACCACCGCGGTCTGTCCGTCCGTGGTGACGGTGTCGACCCGCTCACCCGCGGCGTTGACGGTCGGGGCGGGCAGCTGCGCCGGCTCGGCCGGCAGGTCGGACGACGGGACGTCCTGGACCTGACCCGTGACCACGTCGACCACCTTCTGCCAGCCCGGCGCCAGGTGCAGTCCCGGCGACCGGTCCGCTCCGGGGTCGGCCACCCGGAACATGGTGATCTCGAGCCGGCCGTCGGACCGCCAGACGAGTTGCGGGCCCATCTCCTTGGTCGCCGTGGTCGCTCCGCTCGCCGGGGCCGCCCGGGTGGCCCCGTTCGTTGCCGGGGCGCCTGTGGTCGTGGTCACCTGGTCGCCGACGCACAGCGCGTCCTTCTCCGGTTGCCCGGACGCCGCGACCACGCGCACGCAGCGCGGCCCGGCGGCGAAATAGGCGACGGTGCCCTGCAGAGTGGGGTCGGGCTGCGCAGCCAAGGACGGAAACGCCGGTGGCGCCCAACGGTCGGCGGTGACGACCTCGACGACCACGGTGACCAGCAGGACCGTCAGCACCGCACCGATGGCGATCGCCGCCATCAGGCCCCATCGGGGTCGCCGCCGCGGTCGCGGGCCGACCGGTTGCACCGTGACCGGGCTGCTCATGACGCCTTCTCTCACCGGCAGCGGTGCGCAGGCGGCCGCCGGCGCACCGACCGATGCTCAGCCTGCCGTCGCCCGTCGCCACGTGGCAAAGCACAACGTCCCGCGCCGATCGGGCGCCTCCGGGGCGGGGCGCCCGGCACCCTCGAGCGGCGGCCGGCCCGGCCGCGGCACGTCGGTCAGCCGGTCTCGAGGTCGGGTTCCTCGAGGCCGGCCTGCACCAGCCGGATCGCCACGATCCAGACCAGGACGACCAGCCAGAGGCCGGCATTGAGCAGATCCCACGGGTTGTTCATCGTCATCGCCTCCGATGAGTGGATGACGGCGACGGGCGTCGGTTCGGCCGTTGAGACGCCGGTCTCCTTGTCCGCGGAACGAAGACGGAACGGATCGGCTCGTCCGCGGCACCACGACCGACCGGATCCGCGCGGCCTCAGATCAACCGGGCCGCCTTCCGCCGCGCCTTGGTCGCGGCCGCGTCGGCGGTGGCCGCCGTCGCTGCCGACGCCGCCGTCGCCGAGCCCGGCGCGCTGCCCGATGCGGAAGTCGGGCTGCCGTTCGTCGTGCCGTTCGCGCCGCCGTTCCGGTTCGCGGCGCCCTTGACCGCGCTGACCCGGGTGGAGCCGGTCACCTCCGGGCCCGTCGGGATCGGGCCCGCCGCCGCCCGGGCTGCCGCCGTCCTGGCGCCCGTCGCCTTCCCGCCCGCCTTCTTGGTCCCCGCGGCCGTGGATCGCGCGGTCGCGGCACCGGATCCGTTCACCGCCCGCAGCCGGCGCCGGTCGGTGACCGCGGCCCGACCCTCGAGGATCGGCTCCAGAAACTGCCCGGTGTAGGAGGTGGGCATGGCGGCCACCTGCTCGGGCGTGCCCTCGGCGATGACCATGCCGCCGCCGGACCCGCCCTCCGGACCCATGTCGATCAGGTGGTCGGCCGACTTGATGACGTCCAGATTGTGCTCGATGACGATGACGGTGTTGCCCTTGTCGACCAGCCCGTTGATCACCCCGAGCAGCTTCTCCACGTCGGCGAAATGCAGGCCGGTGGTCGGCTCGTCGAGCACGTACACGGTGCGTCCGGTGGACCGCTTCTGCAGCTCGGAGGCCAGCTTGACGCGCTGCGCCTCACCGCCGGACAGCGTCGGCGCCGGTTGGCCCAGCCGCACGTAGCCCAGGCCCACGTCGACCAGCGTCCTCAGGTGCCGGTGGATCGGGCCGATCGCCTGGAAGAACTCCTCGGCCTCCTCGATGGTGGTGTCCAGCACCTCGGCGATGTTCTTGCCCTTGTAGTGGACCTCCAGGGTCTCCCGGTTGAACCGGGCCCCCTTGCACACCTCGCACGGCACGTAGATGTCCGGCAGGAAGTTCATCTCGATCTTGATGGTGCCGTCGCCGGAGCAGGCCTCGCACCGGCCGCCCTTGACGTTGAACGAGAAGCGGCCGGGCTGGTATCCGCGGACCTTGGCCTCCGTGGTGGCCGCGAACAGCTTGCGGATGTGGTCGAACACGCCGGTGTAGGTGGCCGGGTTCGAGCGGGGGGTCCGGCCGATCGGCGACTGGTCGACGCCGACCACCTTGTCGACCAGGTCGACCCCGGTGACCCGGGTGTGCCGCCCGGGCACCATCCGGGCACCGTTGATCCGGTTCGCCAGGACGGCGTGCAGGATGTCGTTGACCAGGGTCGACTTGCCCGATCCGGACACTCCGGTGACCGCGATCAGGGTGCCGAGCGGGAAGTCGACGGTGACGTCCCGCAGATTGTTCTCCCGTGCGCCGACCACGGTCAGCTTGCGCTTGCGATCGATCGGGCGCCGGGTCAACGGCACCGCGATCTCGCGCCGCCCGGAGATGAATGCCCCGGTCGCCGATTCGGTCGAGGACTCCAGCTCCTGGACGGTGCCCGAGACGACCACCTTGCCGCCGTGCTCGCCCGCGCCGGGGCCGATGTCGACGACCCAGTCGGCGGTGCGGATGGTGTCCTCGTCGTGCTCGACCACGATCAGCGTGTTGCCCAGGTCGCGCAGCCGGGTCAGGGTCTGGATCAGCCGGTGGTTGTCCCGCTGATGCAGCCCGATGGACGGCTCGTCCAGCACGTACAGCACCCCGACCAGGCCGGACCCGATCTGGGTGGCCAGCCGGATCCGTTGCGCCTCGCCGCCGGACAACGTGGCCGCCGGCCGGTCCAGCGACAGGTAGTCCAGGCCGACGTCGAGCAGGAAGCCCAGCCGCGCGTTGACCTCCTTGAGCACGCGTTCGGCGATCATCCGGTCGCGCTCGTTGAGCACCAGCCCGGGGAAGAACGCGGCCGCGTCCTTGATGGACAGCGCGGACAGCTCGGCGATGTTCATGTGGCCGTCGGCGTGCTCCAGGGTCACGGCCAGGATCTCGGGTTTGAGCCGGGTGCCCAGGCAGACCGGGCACGGCACCTCCCGCATGTAGCCCTCGTACTTCTCCCGGGCGAAATCGGAGTCGGTCTGCGCCGCCCGCCGCTCCAGGAAGGGGATGACCCCCTCGAACTCGGCGTAGTACGAGCGCTGCCGGTTGTAGCGGTTGCGGTAGGTGACGTGCACCTGCTGGTCGGAGCCGTGCAGGATCGCCTTGCGGGCGGCGACCGGCAGCTTCTCCCACGGGGTGTCCATCGAAAAGCCCAGGCCGGTGGCCAGACCCTGCAGCAGCCGGCCGAAGTACTCGCTGGTGGTGCCGCCGGCCCACGGCTGGATCGCCCCCTCGCTCAGCGACGCGCCCGGATCGGGCACGACCAGTTCCGGGTCGACCTCCTTGCGGGTGCCCAGGCCCGTGCACTCCGGGCAGGCGCCGAACGGCGAGTTGAATGAGAACGACCGCGGTTCGAGCTCGTCGACGGCCAGCGGGTGGTCGTTCGGGCAGGCCAGCCGCTCGGAGTAGCGCCGCTCCCGATGCTCGTCCTGCTCGTCCAGGTCGACGAACTCGAGGATGACCACGCCGTCGGCCAGACCCAGGCCGGTCTCGACCGAGTCGGTGATCCGCTGCTTGGCGCTCGCGCGGTTGACCAGCCGATCGACCACCACCTCGATCGAGTGCTTCTCCTGCTTCTTGAGCTTCGGCGGTTCGGTGAGCGGATGCACCACCCCGTCCACCCGGGCCCGCGAGTAGCCCTTGGCCTGCAGCTCGGCGAACAGGTCGACGTACTCACCCTTGCGCTCCCGGACGACCGGCGCGAGCACCTGGAAGCGGGTGCCCTCGGGCATCTCGAGCACCCGGTCGACGATCTGCTGCGGGGTCTGCTTGGAGATGGGCTCGCCGCAGACCGGGCAGTGCGGGTGGCCGATGCGCGCGTACAGCAACCGCAGGTAGTCGTAGATCTCGGTGATCGTGCCGACCGTCGACCGCGGGTTGCGGCTGGTCGACTTCTGGTCGATCGACACCGCCGGGGACAGGCCCTCGATGAAGTCGACGTCCGGCTTGTCCATCTGGCCCAGGAACTGGCGCGCGTAGGACGACAGCGATTCCACGTACCGGCGCTGGCCCTCGGCGAAGATGGTGTCGAACGCCAGGGACGACTTCCCCGAACCGGACAGGCCGGTGAACACGACGAGCGAGTCCCGGGGTATGGAAATGTCGACGTTCCGCAAGTTGTGCTCGCGAGCGCCGCGCACGATGAGATGGTCCATCACGCTGCACATGCTAGGCGCGGCCACCGACAGTCCGGTCCGGTCACCATCCGTGCAGGTCAGCGATCCGGGCCCACGCTGTCGGACGGATGTGCCAGGGTGGGCGGCATGACCGAATCACCCGTGCGCTGGGCGCTGGCCGGCTACGGCACCGGCGGCCGGACCTTCCACGCCCCGCTGCTGGCCTCCGCCCCCGGCCTCGACCTGGTCGCGGTCGTCACCGGCTCGCCCGAGCGGCAGGCCCAGGTCGGGTCCGAGCTGCCCGGCGCGGTAACCGTCGGGTCGCTGGCCGAGCTGCCCGCGCTCGGGGTGACGGGCGTCACCATCACCACGCCCAGCGCCACCCACGCGCCGCTGGCCCACGAGGCGCTGGCTCTGGGCCTGCACGCCGTGGTGGACAAGCCGTTCGCCCTGGACTTCCGGTCGGCGGCCGAGCTGGTCGCGCACGCCGAGCGGGCCGGCCGGCTGCTCGTGCCCTACCAGAACCGCCGGTGGGATAGCGATTTCCTGACCATACGGGGCCTGCTGGACGAGGGTGCGCTGGGCCGGGTGCACACGTTCGCCTCCCGGATCGACCGGTTCCGGCCGGTGAAGTCGAGCTGGCACGGCGCCACCGCGAAACAGGGTGGCGGGGTGCTGCTCGATCTGGGCCCGCATCTGGTGGACCAGGCGGTGCAGCTGTTCGGGTCCGTCGTCTCGGTGCACGCCGATCTGCAGACCGTGCGGGCCGGTGCCGGCGCCGAGGACCAGGTCGAACTGCACCTGACCCATGCCGGCGGCGTGCGGTCCACGCTCGCCGCCGGGTTGGCCGCGGCGGCGCCGGGTCCACGATTCCTGGTCAACGGGGATCGGGCCGGGTACGTCGTCGACGGCTTCGACGGTCAGGAGGACCAGCTGAAGGCCGGCCGCACCCCGGCGAGCCTCGGTGCGGCCTGGGGGGTCGAGCCGGAATCGGCCTGGGGCCGCCTGTTCGACGGCACCGGGGCCGGCCGGCCGGTGCGCAGCGCCCGGGGGGCCTGGGACACCTTCTACCCGGCCGTGGCCGACGCGGTCCGCGGCGTCGCTCCCCCGCCGGTCGCCGCCACCGACGCGGTCGCCACGGCCTGGGTGCTCGACGCGGCCCGGACGTCGGCGGCCGAGGGAACGGTGGTGGGGCTGCTCGGCTGATCGGTTGATCGGTTGATCGGAGCCGACGACGAGAGCGTCCGGGACGATGTCACGCCCGCGGTCGCGCTCGACCGGTTCGGAGCCACCACCAGGTCTATGCGGCGTGCGAGAGGGCGATCGAGGTCGACGACAAGGGTCCCGTCGACCCAGGCGCGCACGCCGCGTTGGCCGACGCCGAAGCCCTGGTGGCCAGGCTCCGCCGCCGGTTCGACCTTCCCGAGCCGCCGTCCTGGATCTCGGTGCCGTAGCGGCCGGTCAACCGGCGGCGTCACGCCAGAGATCCCATCGGGGGTCAGATGCTGTGGTCCTCGTGCTCCGCGATCCGATCGCCGCGTCCACCCCGCGAATGGCGCAGCTTCGAGCGGATCGTCGGGAGCCGGCCCTGGGCGACGACGACGCCGGCCACGATGACGAGCGCGCCGAGCGGTTGGTTCCAGGTGGCCGATTCGCCCAGGATCAGCACCCCGAGGAGGACGCCGACCAGTGGGGTGAGGTAGGTGACGGTGGAGGCGTTGGTGGCGCCCCACCGGCCCACGATCGCGGTGTTCCACACGTAGGCCAGGCCGGTGCCCAGCACGCCCAGCAACACAACCGCGGCAACCACCCGTCCGGTGAGGATCGGCGTGGGATCGGCGATGAACGGTGTGGCCACCAGCATCACCAACCCGCCGAGCACCACCTGCACCGTCGCGACCGTGAGGGCGGGCAGATTGCGGCTCGCGACAAAGCGGCGCAGGTAGACGAAGGCAAGCCCGTAGCTGGCCGTCGCGCCCAGGCAGGCGAGTTGTCCGAGCAACTCTCCGCCCGCCGTGAGGTTCCACGCTCCGATGACGACCAGGACCCCGGCGAACCCGAGCAGCAGCCCGGCGACCCGGTCACGAGAAAGCCGCTCCTGCGGGAGCGCGGCCATCCCGACGAGCACCGTCATCAACGGCGTGGTGGCGTTCAGGACGCTCGCGACCCCGGAGGAGACGTGCTGCTCGGCCCAGGCGAACAACGAGAACGGCACCACGCACAACAGCAGGGCCACCGCCAGCAGATGCCCCCACAGCCGGGGGTCACCGGGCAGCGGCGTCCGAGTGACGGCCGAGATCACCACGAGGGCGGCCGCCCCGAGCACGAGCCGGCCCCACACCACCTGGCCCGGAGTCAGACAGACCCTCCAGTCCGATCTTGATGAACAGGAAGCTCGCGCCCCACGTCGTGGCCAGCGCGACGAACATCGCCACCGTGCCGCGCGATCGGCTCGAGACCGCTTCTCTCATGAGTGAACTCCGGGATGCTGAAGGACGTCGACACGGGGCCGACGCACCGGCGGCCCGACGTGTGAGGTCGCAGCTCGGAGGTCCGGAACGCAGCCGGCCCGACGACCGGAGGGTGACGCGAGGTTGCGATGGGTGAGGATGGCGGCATGTCCGACACCGATCTCCCCGACGTCCAGGCGACCATCGAGGCGCTGCGGGACGCGACCGCGCGGGTCGAGGCGGCCATCGCCGGGTTCCGGGCGGACCATGGGTCCGACGCCTTCGCCGCGCCCTCGCGGCTACCCGGCTGGACCGTCGGCCACGTGGTGACCCACCTGGCCCGCAACGCCGACGGGTTGCGCCGGGTGCTGGTCGGCGCCCGGGTCGAGCAGCAGCTGCAGCCGTACGACTCCCCACAGGCCCGGAACGACGACATCGAGCAGGGCGCCACCCGAAGCACCGACACGATCGCCCTGGACCTGGCCGCCGCGGACCGCCACCTGGCGCAGACCATCGACGAGCTGCCCCAGCCGGCCTGGGCGTTCACCGTCGACCTGGGACGCGGCGGCCCGGCGCCGGCGGCCGTGGTGCTGGCCGCCCGGCTCGGCGAGGTGGAACTGCACCACGACGACCTGGGCGTCGACGGTGGACTCGACCTGCTGACCGAGGCGCAGGCCGGCCGGCTGCTGGCGGCCGTGCAGCACTCCTACGTGCGGACCCGCGACGTGCCGGCGATGACCCTGGAGCCCGCGGACGGGCCGCCGATCCCGGTCCGCGGCGGCGGCCCGGTAGTGGCCGGCTCGAATCTCGCCCTGGTCCGCTGGCTGGCCGGACGCGGCGACGGCGGGATCCGCAGCGCCGGCCCGCTTCCGGTGCTACCGCCCTGGTGACCGGGCGCGCCACAGCGTGAGAGGCGCGGTGGTGCGGTTGACGCCCGCCTCCTACGGTGACGGCATGAGTGCTGACACCTACACCGGTCACGTGGACGCCAAGGGCGCCCCGGCCACCCGCGACCTCGCCGACATCACGATCACCAAGCTGTCCGTCGGACCGATGGACAACAACGCCTACCTGCTGGTGTGCAAGCAGACCGGCGACGGTGTGCTGATCGACGCGGCGAACGACGCCGATCGGATCCTGGCCCTGATCGCCGACGGGAGCGCGCCGACCCCGGTCCGCACCATCGTCACCACCCACCAGCACTGGGACCACCACGTCGCCCTGCCGGACGTGGCCCGGGCCACCGGGGCGCAGACCGCTGCCGGCCGAGAGGACGCGGACGCGCTGCCGGTCCCCGTCGACCGCCCGCTGGAGCAGGGCGACACGGTGCCGCTGGGCACCTGCACCCTGGAGATCATCGCCCTGCGCGGGCACACGCCCGGTTCGGTGGCCGTGCTCTACCGCGATCCGCAGGGCCACGGCCACCTGTTCACCGGCGACTCGCTGTTCCCGGGCGGCCCGGGCAAGACGAACAGCCCGGAGGACTTCGGTTCCCTGATGGACGATCTCGAGTCGCGGGTGTTCGGCACGTTGCCCGACGACACCTGGGTCTACCCCGGCCACGGTGACGACACCACCCTCGGCCGGGAGCGGGCCAGCCTGCCGCAGTGGCGGGCCCGCGGCTGGTAGCACCGGACGGCCCGCCCGCCGAGATCCGCACCACCGACCTTCCCGGGCCGGTGGTGCGGATCTCGATGCCGGGTGGGGTCCAGACGATCCTCAGCCGGCCACCGCGACCGGCTCCACTCCGAGCCGGGCGTCCGGCGCGCCGGGTCCACCTGCGGGGGGCCGCCCGGCCCGCCCCCGGCGCAGCCCCACGAAGGCGGCCACCCCGCCGGCCGCGACCAACGCACCGGCGAGCAGCAGCCCGGCCCGGTAACCGCCGAGGAACGCGTCCGTCGGGGTCTCACCGGCGGCCAGCAGGGCATTCTGCCGCGCGGTGAGCACGGCGCCGATCACGGTGATACCCAGCAGCCCGGCGACCTCCCGGCTGGCGTTGAAGATGCCGGACGCGACCCCGGCCTCGCCACGGGGCATCGCGTCGAGCACGCCCGCGGTCAGCGGGACGGTCAGCCCGCCGCCGATGCCGATCACCGCGAACGCCGGCATCAGCGACCAGAATCCGGCGTCCGCTCCGAGCAGGCTGACCGAGGCGATCCCGCCGGCCATCAGGAGCATGGCCACCGGCACCACCCGGCCGGCGCCGAACCGGTGCGAGATCCGTTCGGAGGCCACGGCCGAGCCGGCCATCAGCAGGGCCATGGGCACGAACGCCGCACCCGCCTCGGTCGGCGAGAAGCCGAGCACGCCCTGAAGGTAGAGCGAGGTGAAGAAGTAGATCCCGAACAGGCCGAACGCCCACATCATCAGGGCGAGCACCCCGCCGGTGAAGACCCGCGCGCGGAACAGCGACAGGGCCACCATCGGCTCCGCCGACCGTCGTTCGATCAGCACGAACGCCGCGGCCAACCCGGCGGCAATCGCGAAGCAGCCCAGGATCACCGGTGACGTCCAGCCCCGGTCGGGCCCCTCGATCAGGGCGAAGGTCAGCGCGAACAGGGCGGCGGCCGAGGTCAGCACGCCGGGCCCGTCGAACCGGCGCGGGGTCTGCGGGTTGCGCGACTCGGTGATCACCGCGGCCGCCAGCACGAACGTCACGATGCCGACGGGCACGTTGATGAAGAAGATCCAACCCCAGCTCAGGTACTGAGACAGCAGCCCGCCCAGTAGCGGCCCGACGGCCAATGCCAGGGCGCCGACCGCGCTCCAGATGCCGACCGCGGCCGCCCGCCGGCGGCCCTCGGCGAAGGTCGCCGAGATGATCGCCAGGGTGGTCGGCGTCATCAGCGCGGCCCCCAGCCCCTGCACCGCCCGGCCGGCGACCAGCACGTCGACCGATCCGGCGAGGCCCGCGACCAGCGACGATGCGGTGAAGATCGCCAGGCCGACCAGGAACACCCGCTTGCGGCCCCACACGTCGGCCAGCCGGCCGCCGGCCAGCAGCAGGCTGGCGAAGACCAGGATGTAGGAGCTGACGATCCACTCCATCCCGGACGTCGTCAGGTGCAGTTCGCGCTCGATCGCCGGGATGGCGACATTGATGATGTTGTTGTCGAGATAGCTCATGAACGTCGCCAGCGCCACCGCCAGCAGGGTCAGTCCGGGTCGCCTCACAGGTCCTCCTATACGCCGTACATCTACGATGTATAGGAAACGCTCTACGGTGTAAAGTTGTCAACATGGTTCCGCCTGCGAATGCCCGGACCGCCACGCGTCCGGCCCCCAGGGCCGGCAAGGCGGCCTCGTCGTCGGCGGCGGCCCCCACCCTGTCCCGGGAGGCCGTCATCGACCGAGCCCTGGACGTGGCCGACCGCGACGGCCTGGCCGCGGTGTCCATCAGGCGCATCGCCCAGGACTTCGGCGTCACCCCCATGGCCCTGTACTGGCACGTCAAGAACAAGGACGAGCTGCTGGCCGCCATGGGCGACCGGGTGATCGAGGCCGTGGAACCGGCCGACCTGCCGGCCGACGGCGGCCTGGACCGGCTGCGGCCGATGCTGCACCGCCTGGTCACCGCCCTGAGCCGGCATCCCGGCAGCACCGAACTCGTCCAGTTCCGGATCCTGCAGTGCCCCCGCGGGCAGGACCTCGCCGAACAGGCGCTGACCGTGCTGGCCGAGGCCGGCTTCGACACCGAACGGCGCGCCCAGCTCGCCCGGGCGATGCTGCAGTCCGCGGTGATGCTGGTGGTCGGTGCGCCCGGCGCGGAGATCACCGTGCCCGAACCCGAGCGCCAGAGCAGGCGAGAGAGCAAGCAGGCGGCCCTGGCCGCCCTGCCCGGCGAGCGGTTCCCGCATCTGGTCCAATGCTCGGCCGCGATGTTCGACTGCGACGACCCGCAGGCCTACTACGCCGACGGCATCGACCTGTTCCTGGCCGGTGTCGGCACGCTCGCGAATCGGCTGACCCCCGCCTGATCCCCTCCTGAACAGCCCGGTCCGACACCCGTCCGGCGCCGGGCCGGTGTGTGAGCTGGGTGTGATCGGTCGCGCATCGACACCACGGGCGGTCCGTGCCAAGATAGTTAGCAAAGATAACTACTTGGAGGCTTACTGATGACGCTCGCCCGCAAGGAGGACCTGTTCGCGCCCACCCCCGGCGCGCCCGAGACGACCGACCACCCGACCGGCGCGGCCGCCCCGACCGAACCGACCGAACCGACCGACGCGGCCGTGCCGACCGAACCGACCGGCCCGGCGAAGTCCGGCCAGCCGGTCGCGGTCTGGGTGCTGGCGTTCGCCGCGATGGTCTCGTTCATGGGCATCGGCCTGGTCGACCCGATCCTGAAGTCGATCGCGGCGAACCTGAACGCGAGCCCGAGCGAGGTCTCGCTGCTGTTCACCAGCTACCTGCTGGTCACCTCGGTCGCCATGCTGATCACCTCGTTCGTGTCCAGCCGGTTCGGCGGTCGCACCACCTTGATGGCCGGCCTGGTCGTCATCATCGTCTTCGCCACCCTGGCCGGGACGTCGGACTCGGTCGCCGCGCTGGTCGGCTGGCGGGCCGGTTGGGGATTGGGCAACGCCCTGTTCATCGCCACCGCGCTGGCCGCGATCATCGCCGTGGCCCGCGGCGGCGCCGAGAAGGCGGTCACGCTGTACGAGGCGGCCCTGGGCGTCGGCATCTCGGTCGGCCCGCTGGTCGGCGCGTTCCTGGGCACCATCAACTGGCGGGCGCCGTTCTTCGGCGTCGCCGTCCTGATGGGCATCGCCCTGCTGGCCATCGCGCTGTTCCTCAAGGACAAGGTGCGGGTCGCCCAGGCGATCCGGCCGGCCGACCCGATCCGGGCGCTGGGGCACGGCGGGCTGCTGGTCCTGGGCATCGCCGCCCTGCTCTACAACGGCGGCTTCTTCGCCGTACTCGCCTTCACCCCGTTCACGCTGCCCTACACCGCGTTCGGCATCGGCTTCCTGTTCTTCGGCTGGGGGGTCCTGCTGGGCGTCTGCGCCGTCTGGGGCGCGCCGTGGATGCACCGCCGGTTCGGGCTGACCAACGCGTTCCTGATCACCCTCGGCGCGTTCACCGCCATCCTGGTCGCGCTCGCCCTGACCGTCGACAACCACGTCGCCGTCACCGTGCTGGTCATCGCCTGCGGCGCTCCCCTTGGCGTCCTCAACACCCTGTTCACCGAGTCGGCGATGAACGTCTCCCCGGTCCCGCGGCCGGTGGCCTCGGCCGGTTACAACTTCGTCCGGTTCCTCGGCGCGGCCGCGTCCCCGTGGATCTGCGGCAAGCTCGGCGAGGAGGTCGGCCTGGCGGCGCCGTTCTGGTTCGGCGGCGCGTGCGTGCTCGGCGCCCTGCTGATGATCGGCGTGCTCGGCCGGCGGCACCTGGCCGCGATCAACGCGCGGCACTGACACCGGTCAGCCCCGGCCGGTCACCGACCGGCCGGCGGTGGGCGGCAGCAACAGCGCCTCGACCAGCGGCACCAGCAAGATCACCCCGAGCAGCACGAAGGCGACCCGGTAGGGCGTCGCCGGGTCGTCCGCCAGACCCAGCGCCGCGCCGACCGGGTCGCCCAGCCGCACCAGCAGCGCGCCGACGGCGATGCCCAGGCCGGCGCCCAGCTCCTGCAGCGTGGCGTGCAGGGTGTTGGCGTGGGTCATCCGCTCGGCCGGCACGTCGGCGAAGGCGACGCTGTTGTACGCGGAGAACCCCACGGACCGGAAGATGCCGCTGACGGCCAGCACGACGACGATCACGGTCAGCGGGGTCGTCGCCCGCAGGAAGGCCATCGCGACCAGCCCGGCGATGGACATCGCGAGCGCGATGAGCAGCACGGTGCGGATCCCCAGCCCGCGCATCAGCGGGGTGGTGACCGGCTTGATGCCGACGTTGCCGGCGAACAGGGCGATCACCACGCCGCCCGCCGCGGCCGCCGACCAGCCGAAACCCAGCTGGAACAGCAGCGGCAGCAGGAACGGGATGGCGCTGATGACCAGGCGGAAGACGGTGCCGCCGGCGACCGCCGCGCGCAGGCTGTGGATCCGCAGGGTGCGCAGGTCCAGCAGCGGGTGCCGGGCGCGCAACAGGTAGCCGACGTCGGCGGCCAGCACCAGGGCGGCCGTGCCCAGCGTGATGGCGATCGACGCCACGTGCAGCTGCCCGGTCCCGATCTGCTCCAGACCGATGACCAGCGCGGCGACGCCGATCGCGGTGAGCGCGAACCCGCGCGCGTCCAGCCGCCGCGGCTGCTCGGCGCGCACGTCCGGCACCAGCCGCCACGCCAGCACCACCCCGGCGATGCCGAGCGGCACGTTGATCAGGAAGATCCACCGCCAGGACGCGAACTGCGAGAGCAGCCCGCCCAGTGGCGGCGCCAGCACCGGGGCGACCAGGGCCGGCCAGGTCAGGTAGGCGATCGCCTTGATCAGCTCGGACTTGTCCGTGGTCCGCAGCACCACCAGCCGGCCGACCGGCACCATCATCGCGCCGCCGACGCCCTGGGCGACCCGGGCCGCGGTCAGCACGCCGAGGGTCGGCGCCACCGCACACCCGACCGAGGCCAGGGTGAACACCGAGATGGCGAGCGTGAAAACCGCTTTCGCGCCGAACCGGTCGGCCAGCCAGCCACTGGCCGGGATCAGCACGGCGACCGTGAGCAGGTACGCGGTCATCGCCACGTTGATCTGGACCGGCTGCACGCCCAGATCGGCGGCGATCGCCGGCGCGGCCGGGGCGATGATCGTCGCGTCGAGGTTCTCCATGAAGAATGCGCCGGCCACCAGCACGGCCAGGGCCCGGGAGAACCCCGGCGGTCCCGATCGTGCGGCGGGCGCGGGCGGCGTCGTCACCGGCTCACCCTGCCAGGCCGGCGGTGCGCTCCGCGCCCGGGGCGCCCGGTCGGCGACGGACGTACGATGGGCCGACCGGGTCCCGACCCGGCCGCTCTCGGGCAGGTCAGCGCCGATTCGACCCGGACCGCCCCGATGTCAAAAGGGGAACGTGATGGCTCTGTCAGAGGGCGAACAGCGCCGGCTGGACGAGATCGCCGCCGGCCTGACCCTCGAGGACCCGACGTTCGCGCAACGGATCACCGACGCCGGCCTGCGCCGGCCCCGCATCGTCGTCGCGATCGCCGTCTTCGTCATGGGCATGGTCGCGCTGGTCGTCGGGCTCGTGCTGACCGACGCCTCGCTCGTCTTCGGTCTGGTGATCCTCGGTCTGGGCCTGGCCGCGATGGTCGGTGGCGTCGTGCTGGCGATCCGGGAGCGGCGCCGGTTCTGACCCGGCGCGGCCGCGGCGCGACCCATGACGGATGTCATGGTCGATCCATGACGCCCGCCACCCGGGCCGGCCCGGAGCCACGCGCATCGTGGGGTCATGACCACCACCCCCACCCCGGTCCCGGACGGTGCCGCCGTCCGACTCACCGGACTGCACAAGACGTTCGGTGAGATACGGGCCGTGCGCGGCGTCGACCTGCTGATCGCGCCCGGCGAGGTCGTCGCCGTTCTGGGCCCGAACGGCGCCGGCAAATCCACCAGCATCGACATGCTGCTCGGGCTGACCCGTCCGGATGCCGGCACGGTCCGGTTGTTCGGCGTCGACCCGGTGCGCGCCGTCCAGGCCGGCCGGGTCGGCGCGATGCTGCAGGCCGGCGCCCTGCTGCCGGACGTCACCGTCAAGGAACTGGTGACCATGTTCGCCGGCCTGCACCGGCACTCGATGCCGGTCGCCGACGCCATCGACCTGGCCGGGGTGACCGACATCGCCGGGCAGAAGACGCAGAAGCTGTCCGGCGGGCAGGCCCAGCGGGTGCGCTTCGCCCTCGCGCTCACCCCCGACCCCGACCTGCTGGTGCTGGACGAGCCGACCGCGGCGATGGACGTCGAGGTGCGGCGCTCGTTCTGGGCATCGATGCGCCGCTTCACCGCGACCGGGCGGACGGTGCTGTTCGCGACCCACTACCTCGAGGAGGCGGACCAGTTCGCCGACCGGGTGGTCGTGCTCGCCGGTGGGGTCGTCGTCGCCGACGGCACCGGCGCCCAGATCAAGGCCAGGGTGGGCGGCCGCACCGTCTCGGCGGTGGTCGACGGCGCGGAGCCCGATGACCTCGCCGGGCTGCCGGGCGTGCTCCGCGTCGACCGCCAGGCCACCCGAACCCTGCTGCACTGCGGTGATTCCGACGGCGCGCTGCGAGCGCTGATGGCCCGGTACCCGCAGGCCCACGACATCGAAATCGCCGCCGGCAACCTGGAGGACGCCTTCCTGGAACTGGTGGCCACCTCACGTCAGGAGACCGCCCGATGAGCACACCGCCGAGCACACCGATGAGCGCCCGGACGAGCTCCGGCCCCGTGGCGATGACCGGCCGCTACGCGCTGACCTCGACCCGCATGGCCTACCGCAACGTCCGCTTCCTGATCCTGACGGTCGCCCTGCCGCTGCTGCTGTTCCTGCTCTACGCCAACGTGTACCAGGGACAGGATGCCGGCGACGGGTTGAGTGTCGTTGCCTACCTGATGGTGTCGATGGCCTCCTTCGGCTGCATCGGCGCCGCGATCAACACCGGCGCCCGGGTCGCCATCGAGCGGCAGGTCGGCTGGAACCGGCAGCTCCGGCTGACCGCGTTGCCCGGGCCCTCCTACCTGGTCGCCAAGGCGATCGTGTCGATGCTGGTCACCCTGCCGGCGCTGGTGCTGGTGTTCCTGGCCGGCGCCACCATCGGCGGGGTTCAGTTGAGCGCGGCCCAGTGGGTCGGCACCGGCCTGGCCGTCTGGCTCGGGTTGATCCCGTTCGCGGTCCTGGGCCTGGTGATCGGCTTCGCCGGCACGGTCGACTCGGTCCAGCCGATCTCGACCATCACCTACCTCGGGCTGTCCGTCCTGGGCGGTCTCTGGTTCCCGGTTGAGGCGTTCCCCGCCTTCCTCCAGGACGTCGCGACGGTGACCCCTTCCTACTGGCTGGCCGACCTCGGCCGGTCCGTGCTGGCCGGGCAGGGCGTACCGCTCGACGCGGTGCTGATCCTCGCGGCCTGGACCTTGGGGCTGGGGGCGATCGGCGTGTGGTCGTACCGGCGCAGCGGCCGCAGGGTCTGATCCGGGCGGCGGCGAGGGAGGATGGCGCGGTGACCCAGATCGACGCGACCACCGGGGCCCTGCGGATGGACGGCCGCCGGCGCTGGGAGCTCGGCGGCGTCATCGCGCAGGTCTTCCTGATCACCGCGTACGTCGCGGTGATCACCATGGACATCCCGGTCGCGACCAAGGTGTGGTCGTTGACCCTGCTGGCCGCGTTCACCCTCTTCTACATCTTCGTGCCGGGCCGCTGCCTCTTCCGCCCGTGGCCGGTGAAGGCGGCCGTCGTGGCCGTGCTGGTGGTCCTGCCGGCGGCCCTGCTGCCGGTGCTCGGATCCAGCGCGGCGACGATGTGGATCTACGCCGCGGTGGTCGGCGGCTTCCTGCTCCGCAGCTGGGTGGGCATGACGCTGGGCGTCGTGCTCGCCGTCGGGCTGCTCGCCGTGAACTGGGCGTACGGCGACCCGCTGAGCTGGGAACTTGCCCTGACCATCGTCGCGATGACGGCGTTCATGACCGGGTTCGTGGGCAACATCCGGCTCAACCGGGAGCTGCAACTGACCCGCGAGGCCCTGGCGGTCGCCGCCGTGGCCGCCGAACGCGAACGGATCGGCCGCGACCTGCACGACATCCTGGGCCATTCGCTGACCGCGATCGCCGTCAAGGCCGGGCTGGCCCGGCGCCTGGTCGGCCGGGACGACGCGGCCGCCGCCGCGGAGATCGGCGCGGTGGAGCAGCTCGCCCGGGAGGCGCTGGCCGACGTGCGGGCCACCGCGTCGGGATTCCGGCAGGTGTCGTTGGCCGGCGAGCTGGCCATCGCCGGCAGTGTGCTGCGGGCCGCCGGGGTGACCGTGCGCCTGCCGGCGGACGTCGATGCCGCGGTCGAGCGGATCGACCCGCCGGCCCGGGCCCTGCTGGGGTACGTGGTCCGGGAGGCGGTGACCAACGTGATCCGGCACGCCCACGCGCGGACCTGCACGATCACCCTCTCGCCGGGCTCGGTGGAGATCGTCGATGACGGGCGGGCCGCACCCGGGCCGCCGGGCAACGGCTTGGCCGGACTGGCCGACCGGGTCGCCTCGGCCGGGGGCACGCTCACCGCCGGGCCCCGGCCCGGCGGCGGCTTCGGCGTGCGGGCGACGGTCCCGGCGGTGGACACGGCGGCGGACGCGGCGACGCTGGGGGTGGCCCGATGATCCGCGTCCTGGTGGCCGACGACCAGGCCCTGATCCGGGGCGCGTTCGCCACCCTGATCGGCCTCGAACCGGACATGACCGTCGTCGCCCAGGTCGGCACGGGCGACGACGTGCTGCCCGCCGCCCTGCGCGAGTCGCCGGACGTGGCCCTGCTGGACGTGCAGATGCCGGGCCTGGACGGGCTGGCCGCCGCCGCCCGGCTGGCCGAGCGCGTCCCCGCCTGCCGGGTCGTCATCCTGACCACCTTCGGCCGGCCCGGCTACCTGCGCCGGGCGAT
This sequence comes from Nakamurella sp., assembly GCF_048594475.1. Classification (NCBI taxonomy): domain Bacteria; kingdom Bacillati; phylum Actinomycetota; class Actinomycetes; order Nakamurellales; family Nakamurellaceae; genus Nakamurella; species Nakamurella sp. The sequence goes on from NZ_JBMDXT010000484.1 coordinate 31,177, forward strand.
GGCCGCGCACGCGGCCGGCTTCATGGTCAAGGACGCCCCGCCGGAGACGCTGCTCGACGCGATCCGCCGGGTGCACGCCGGGCTGCGGGTGGTCGACCCGGACCTGGCCGCCGAGAGCCTGGCCGTGGGCGAGTCCCCGCTGACCGGCCGGGAACGGGACGTGTTACTGGCCACCGCGGACGGGGGCACGATCGGGCAGATCGCCAAGCGGCTGTACCTGTCCGAAGGCACGGTGCGCAACCACCTCTCGTCGGTGATCGGCAAGACCGGGGCGGCGACCCGGGCGGACGCCCTGCGGGTGGCGACCGAGCGGGGCTGGATCTAGGACTCTGCTGAATTGTCCGCGAACGGATCATCCAGCTGAGTCCTGGGGGTCCTTGCGGTCCTGCTCCAGCGCCCGGGCGCTGGCCCGGTCGTTGGCCTTCTGCAACGCCTCGACCAGCTCGTCCTTGGTCATCGTCGACCGGCCCTCGATGTCGAGCCGTTGGGCCAGCTCGTAGAGGTGCTCCTTGGTCGCGTGGGCGTCGACGCCGCCCGCGGTGGGGTGCGGGTCGTCCCGGCCGCCCTCGGCGTGGGCGTCCGACGGGCCCCACTCCTGCTTGGGTTCCCAGTGGTCGCCGACCTTCTCGTGGGTGTGCTTGAGCGCGGCGAACGCGGTCTGGTAGGCGCGTTGCTCGTCGCCGTCGTACTGCTCGATGGCCGAGTCGTAGGTCTGCGCGAAGGTGCGCTGGGCCTTCTCGTCCGAACGTTGCAGGGTGCTGGGCAACTCGTCGTCGATGGGCTCGCCGCTCTTGGTCGACTTGGGCATGTCGCAGAGGTACCCGGATCGCCGCCGGTCCATGCGCGCCGCGAGCCCGCCCGGATCGGT